>DATBHW010000072.1 GCA_036557285.1 Ktedonobacterales bacterium | reverse complement strand
CGGCAAAACCAATCAGCGCGCCTGGCTCAGCCAGTACGACATCCCCCAGGAAGGCAAAGCTGGCTGAAATGCCGCCGGTTGTTGGATCGGTCAGCAGCGAGATATATGGCACGCGCGCCTCACTCAGCTTTGCCAGCGCCGACGTCGTTTTCGCCATCTGCAATAGCGAGAACAGCCCTTCCTGCATGCGCGCCCCGCCAGAAGTACACACAATTAAGAGCGCGCTCTGGTCTGTCAGCGCGCGTTCAACGGCGCGCGTTATCTTCTCACCAACCACCGATCCCATGCTTCCGCCCACAAAGGCGAAGTCCATCACCGCCAGCGCCAACGGCAGGCTCTCAATTGTTCCTGTACCAGTAATTACTGCTTCATTAAGTCCGGTCTTCTCGCGCTGGCCGTTGAGATAGGTCTGATAAGACTGCGAGCCACTGACAAAACTGAGCGGATCAACCGAAAGCATATTGCCATCCAGTTCGTGGAAGCTCTCCTCGTCCAGTAGCTGCGCGATCCGCTCCTCGGCAGAGAGGCGGAAGTGATTGCCACAGCGCGGGCAAATCTTCAGATTTTTCTCCCAATCCTTGCCGATGAGCAGTTCGCGGCACTTGGGACACTTTACCACCAGATTTCCCGGAATCGAACGGCTCATCTGGGGCTGAAGATCATCGCTCCCTGGGCCGCGCAGCGCATCAGCAGGGGTCGTATCAGATCTCTCTCTAGCGATGGCGCACGCTCCGTTTCTCCTCGTGGCCCTGCTTCCAGGCGTCGTTTCTAGGCTCCATCAGCGGAAAAAAGCGCGCTGACAAAGGCTTCAGGGTCAAAGGGCGCCAGGTCTCCGAGACGCTCGCCCATTCCAACAAATTTGATCGGCAGGCCCAATTCTTCCGAGATGGAGAACATAATGCCACCGCGCGCAGTGCCATCCAGCTTGGTCAACACCAGACCAGTCAGGCCCACATCTCCCACAAACTGCTTCGCCTGGATCAGCGCGTTCTGGCCGGTGGTGGCATCAACTACCAGCAAGACTTCATGCGGCGCCTCCGGGTCTTTCTTGCCCAGCACCTTTGCAATCTTTTTGAGTTCTTCCATCAAGTTGTATTTTGTATGCAATCGGCCTGCCGTGTCAATGATCAACACATCGCAGCGACGATTTTCGGCAGCCTCCAGCGCGTCAAAGACCACCGCGCCGGGATCAGCGCCATGCTGGTGACTCACCACCGGCACTTTAACACGATCGCCCCAGATTTTCAATTGGTCAATGGCCGCCGCGCGGAAGGTATCGCCAGCCGCCAGAATCACCCGATGCCCTTTTTTCTTCAGGTACTGGCTCAACTTGGCAATCGTGGTCGTCTTGCCCACACCGTTTACGCCGACCACCAGAATGACCGTCAGCGCGCCATTTTTCGCAAACATCAGCGGTTCTTCATCGCCAAGCAAGATCAGCAATTCTTCTGCCAACGCATCACGCACATCGCGGGCATCTTTCAGCCCAGCGTACTCCACACGCTCTTTCAGCGTAGTAACCAATCGCTCGGTGATCCCCACGCCCACATCCGCCGTAATCAGCGTCTCCTCCAGATCATCCCAGAGTTGGTCATCAATCTGGCCGCGCTGAAACGCCTCCGACACTTTGCCGAACATCTGGCGCGTGCGCGAAAGGCTCTTGCTGAAGGGGTTATGGAACAGTCGCAAGCCGCCCTTGCCATGTTCTTTCTCGGCGATCTCTTCATCTTCGTCTTCCCACGCCTCCACCTCCACATCAGTGGGGACTGGCGCTGGCGGCGGCTGAGGAGGAACCGCAGGTGTAGTCGGAACTGGAGAGGCAGGCTGCGCTGGAGCCTTGAGAGCAGAGGCAGGGGCCGCTGGAGCTTTTGCAGGAGCAGCCCGCGTCGGCGGAGTCCGAATGGGAGTAGCTGGCTTCGGGGCCTGCGCTGCTCCTTGTTCCTGTGGCGCCTCTTGTGGCTCTGGTTCCTCAGCCGCTTCTTCGTCTGATTTGTGTCGGAAGAGTCCTTGCTTGAAGCGATTAATCACAGTGAACCTGTCGTCCTTTCAGCAGCGCACAGCCAGGCTAGAGAAGCGAAAAGCTAAAAATAGAGGAAAAGAGCGTATGATACAGAACCAGCCTCCGGTCGCGCATTGCGCGTGGCCGGAGGCGGAAACTATCGCGCCGCGTTAACGGTTGCTGCGATAGTTGTGCAGCGAGCCATCACTGATTGGCTCATTAATAATGATGTCTCCGTTACGGATCTTGATGTTGTACAGGCAGCCCGGATTTGTACAAACCCACGCCTTGTACTCGATCGAAGCCCCCTGGCTCCCAAAATCAGAGAGCGGCACTAAGTCGCCCTCACCGCACTTACGGCACCGAGGAAAAATCAATTCCAAAGCCGTTCGCCTCCTTCCTGCTCAAGGATTCTTCAATCGCGCGCACCGCCCGACACCAGCCCTGGCCTCCGGGCGTTGGGGATGGGAGGGAGAGCCGAAGGAGCCTCCACCGCTGCGTCCGCACCCCATTGCGTCATATGCGAAACCGTATGTAATATACCACAAACTCGCCGCTGCATGTCATACACCCCTACTTTAGGCCCATCCACGCCATATGCAGCAGCAGTATATCGGGGCCGAGAGAAACGTCGAGCGTCAGGCCATAGGGATACCGGCAAACGCAAACCTTGCCCCCTTGCTTCTCCCCATCCTGTCCGGTAGGTCACAAAATCGGAGCCACCAATCGCCGCAATTGAGGGATCATGCGCGCGGTGAACTTCCCCCTGCTCCACTGCTTCCCACAAGAGGCGCGGCGGTGGAAACCAGTCAGGGAACATGGCAACATAGCCAACCTGCGCTTGCTGAAGATAGGCTACCAGCCCTTGCTGATCGCTCAGCAGCGGCACGATTTCTGGCCGGGTTAATCCACCCAGATCAACCACCTGACGACCACTAAAATAGCCAATCGCGCCAATATCATGAGTCGCCACCAGCGCATCGGACGGCGTGTTGGCGCGCAGCCAGAGCGCCGTCTCCACCTGATAATCGTTGATGTAGCGGATATTCGCCGCGTAAATCCCGGCTCCCCGCCCGATGGACAGCACTCCCATTGCCAGCGCCAGCGCGAGGAGGACGGCTGGCAGCAGACGATAGTCTCCGGCGCTGGCAAAGCGCAGAGACCCTGTTACCCCCAGCGCCAGCAGCACTGGCAGAACCGGCATCAGATAGCGTCCATTCTGATAGACGACAGGCAGATGGGCGGCATAGACACCGATTAAAGCGATGGCCCAGGCCAGCGCCAGCCACTGCGTCCCACGCCGCCAGTCGCGCCGCGCCAGCCAGAGCGCGTAGGCCGCGCCTGGCAGACCCAGCGCCACCAGCGGGCTGCTCCCCAGCATGCCCAGCACACCCAGCGCGTAGCCTGCCAGCCGCGTGAGTTCGCTCGTTCCTAGCGCATAATACGCGCCTTTGGCATAAAAGGTACTGGGCAACAGATGCCCGGCACCAACCTCGTTCAACACCAGCAGCGGAGCCAGCCCCAGCGCATAGACGCTCAGATAGACCAGCGCCGCCCGCCAGCGCCTCGGCGCTGGCGGCACGCGCGCCCCCCATCCCAGCGCCAGCGATCCACCGATCAGCAGCGCCAGCGCCACGCCCTCCGGGCGCGTCGTGGTCAAGAGCGCCGCCAGCGCGCCCAGCCAGGCCGGACGCCAGGCGCGGCTGACGCCCATGAGGAGCAGCACACTCAGGAAGACGAATAAAATCGTCTCCATGCCAGAGAGCGCGGCCCAGGTCAGACGCCATTCGGCAAGTACTGCAATGCCCGTCGCCAGCGCGCCCAGCGCACGTAAACGCTCGCTTGCGTCTGCCAACCAGAGTTCAGCCAGCGAACTGGCGGCCCAGGCCAGCACAAAGAGGGCCAGCGCGCCCAGCATGTCTGCCCAGACGATAACCAGCCAGAGCGGCGCGCCGCCCGGAAACAGTTGCGCGGGGGCCAGCAGCAGCACCCACAGCGGCGACGTGGACCCCGCGCCGCTGCTGCCAGGCGCGTAGGCAAAGACGCCACGCTGCGCCAGCGTGCGAGCAAAGTCTTGATGAATCCAGGCGTCATCCAGTGGAAAGCCGAGCGCATGATTCGCCAGCGTATACACAGCGACCACCAGCGCCGCCACCAGCGCCAGGACCAGTAACCGCCCGCGTCTGTTCATAAGCCAGGCGGATTGCTTCCAGGGCAAAGCCTCTGCTCTTCTCTGCGTATGCGCTCGCGCATCAACTGCCAAACCGCTGCTCCCCTTCTCTGCTCTCATAGCCAGCGCCATTATACCTGATCTCACTGAAACCTGAGTTGAACCTGAGTTTTTCACTGGGCCTATCTGGCTATGCTTTTTGGGTAGCGGGCGACGGCAGAAAGAGTTGACTCGAAGCCGCGCACATGACATACTGCGGGCATGAGCAATCAATCAACCTCAACGTATCTCGCTATTGCTGAAGAGGTGCGCGTCGCCCTGGCTGATGGGCGGCCAGTGGTCGCGCTCGAATCAACGGTGATCGCTCATGGCCTGCCATACCCGACCAACGTTGAGGCTGCCCACCTCATGGAAGACGCTGTTCGCAGCGAGGGCGTCGTCCCGGCAACCATTGGCTTGCTGGAAGGGCAGATCGTCGTTGGCCTCAGTTCAACGCACATTGAGCGGCTGGCGCGCGCCGATACGGAAGAGGTTGCCAAGGTCAGCAGGCGCGACCTGGCGGTTGTGCTGGCACAGCACCGCCTGGGCGCAACCACGGTGGCAGGCACACTGGCTTGCGCCCAGCTTGCGGGCATTCGTTTTTTCGCTACCGGCGGCATCGGCGGCGTGCATCGTGGGGCCGAGCGCAGCATGGACATCTCCGCCGATCTTCTCGAACTGGCGCGCACGCCGGTCCTGACCGTCTGCGCCGGAGCCAAATCCATCCTTGACCTGGGGCTGACGTTGGAATATCTGGAAACACAGGGCGTGCCGGTGATCGCCTTCCAAACCCCCGATTTCCCGGCCTTTTACGCCCACAGCAGCGGCTATCGCGCGCCCCACCGCGCCGACAGCGCCAGAGACATAGCCGCCGTCGCTCGCGCGCAGTGGCAGGGCAGGCTTGGCAACGGCATCCTGGTCGCCTGCCCCATTCCGGCGGAACACGCGATGGACCTGGCAGCCCTGGAGACGCTCATCAATGACGCGCTCGCCCAGGCCGAAGCCCAGCGTATCACTGGCGCGGCGGTCACGCCGTTCCTGCTCTCGCGCATCGCCCAGGCCACCGAAGGCCAGAGCGTAAGCGCCAACCTCGCCCTGCTCGTCAACAACGCCACCTGGGCAGCGCGCTTTGCCCGCGCCTATGCTGAAGGGAGCGTTTGACGCCGCCCTCCAGTGTCCTCCTAATGGATAATCGCCGCCTCTGGCGTCTCCAGCAGCAATGCCGCGCCAAGCAGCGGCGCGTTCTCACCCAACTGCGACCAGAAAAGTTGCGGCGCGTCTCGCGCGCAGAGAGCAGCGACCCGCTCTGGCAGATGTTCTCTGAGATAAGGGGCGTGCAGAGCCATCCCGCCGCTGATAGCAATGGCCTCAACGCGCGTCATCCGGGCGAGATTGACGATGCCCAGCGCCAGCGCCTCCGTAAGTTCCTGCCAGAAGCCAGCATCAGTGATCTCCGCCGCCTCGCGCCCAAACCTGAGCGCAATCTGCCTGCCGCCGGTAATCGTCTCCAGACAGCCGATCTGCCCGCAGAGGCACGGGCGCGTATTTCCGGCCAGAAGCTGATGGCCCATCTCCATAGACACGGTGAGCGCCCGCCCAGCCTTGCGCAGTTGGATAGCCGCGCCGGTTCCGGTTGAGATAGTCAGATAGGCGCACAGGTCGAACGGGGTCAGCGCGCCAAACGCCTTTTCGGCCAGCAAGCCACAGACGGTATCATGGGCTAATCTGACCGAGCAGCCAAATGCCTCCTGTAGCTGAGACGCCAGCGGCTGCCCTTCGTAATCGCGCAGATTGGCCGCGTCACGGACAGAGCATCCATCCCTGGCAATATGCCCACCCAGCGAAATACCGATGCCCGCCAGATGCTCGTTGCCAGGAACAGCGATACTCTTCAGCAATTTTTCGATCTGGTCAGCGTAGCTTTGGAAAGTGGGGAACTGCTCAATAACTTCGATCTGAGGACGGCGCAGGGTGCTGACGCGCCCGATCCTGGTTGTGCTGCCCCCGTTATCAATGGCAAGGTACATGCTGCTTCAGCATCTTTCAGACGAGGCTATATGAAGATAACAGCCTTATGCCTCACAGGCGCTTAGTTCGCCTCACATAACCTCCGCACGAGCAGGGGCGGGGTTGGAGCGCCGTCCTTCCAGGCGGCAGGGGTGGAGCCAACCGTCGGTTTTGTGAGGCATTCTTAGTTCGCCACATCCACATCGAACGTTGTGCTGACACTGGCAGCGCCTGGTGGCGTCACGATTACCGCCACCTGCCAGGCTCCAGGCATCACAAACGCGACCCTGGCCTGATAGCGCCCCTGCCCCAACCCCTGCGCTGGCGTCTCATTCGCGCCCATATCCATCGTCACCATCGTTAGCCTGAGTTGGACGCGCGCCGCCTCATCCATCACCTGCCCAGCGCGCCCCCGGACAGTCACCTGCGCCAGCGTGGACGGATCGCTGCTGAATCTTGGCGGATTGGGAGTGAATTGCAGGCTGACCTGAAAGTCGCCAGCAGACTGGACACGCCCGTTGGCAAAAGGGGCAGTGGTATGCGGCAAGAAGCCCCCCAGCGCATCGCCCAGCCCGACCACGAGCAGCAGCGCCAACACGCCCAGCGACACAACAATCGCCCGGCGGCGTATCACGCCCACCGAAGGCGCGGGCCTGGGGCGACTGTTCCCAACGGTCTTCTCGCTCGCGCCGTCAGCAACTCCCGGCCCGGCTTCGGTCTGGTTGTCCTGGCTCTGAATGCTCATTGCCTTCAGCAAAGCGCCGCAAAGCCCTGCAATGCTCACGGGCGCTTCATCCCCCACGATCCAGTATACCATCGAGCGTTACGTTCCTCCCTCTTCGGGCGCTTCCGCTCACCGTTCAAGAGACAGAATACGACTTGTAGCGCCGCCTTCCAGGCGGCTAGCGGTCAGCCGCCTGGAAGGCGGCGCTACAAGTGGCAGCCGCTCGCATGCGCCAGGATTTGATGGGCGGGCCGCCGCATACCCTCGTCTTCAGGCGTGGGTGAGGCGGCCCTTGCTGCGCTGTTGACATGGCATCATCTTCTGTGGTATCCTAGCAAGTATGAAAGAGCAGAGCACAAAGCACACCACGTATAAACTCGGATACCACTTTGTATGGTGTTCCAAATATCGCAAAGCCATTCTAACCGGAGAAGTGGCCGCCGCTGCTGAAACCGAACTGCGGCGGCTGGCTCAGTCCAATGGCTGGACGATTCATAGCCTGGCGATTCAACCTGACCATGTGCATCTCTTCCTTTCTGCCCCACCTGCGATTGCCCCGTCGCAAATCGCCAATACGCTCAAAGGGGCCAGCGCCCGGATGCTGTTCAAGCAGCATCCTGAACTGAAGCAGGAACTCTGGGGTGGCCATCTCTGGAGTAGATCATTTTATGTGGGCAGCGTGGGCGATATGAGCGAAGACGTAGTACGGCGCTATATTGAGGCGCAGCGGCATGACTAAGAAGACATTCAAGTACCGCTTGTACCCAACCAGGCAGCAGGAACAGACCTTGCTCTTTTACCTGCGGCGCTGTCGTGACCTCTACAACGCGGGCTTGGAACAGCGCAAAGCCTTCTATCAGATGCGCCACGCTTCGCTCTCTTGCTTCACCCAAATCAATGAACTGCCTGACCTGAAGCGCACCTATCCGGCCTATCGAGAAGTTTCCTCGCATGTGTTGCAGGATGTCTTGCGCCGCCTGGATAAAGCCTTTGCCGCCTTCTTCCGACGCGTGAGGTCCGGTGAGACGCCCGGCTATCCTCGGTTTAAGAGCACGAGCCGCTATCACAGCTTCACCTATCCTGACGTGGCAGGCTGGAAGCTGCAAGAGGACCGCCTGACACTCGCTGGCGTGGGTGACGTAAAAATCAGACTGCATCGCCCGCTGGAAGGGAAGATCAAAACCGTCACCATCCGACGCGATGTAGACCAGTGGTACGCCACGTTTTCCTGTGACATACCAGAAGAAGCGCCGTTGCTTCCGTCCGATGCTGCTGTTGGGCTGGACCTGGGCGTCATGTACTTTGCTACGTTGTCTACTGGAGAGCATATTGAGAACCCCCGGCACTATCGCAAAGGCTTGAAGCGTATCAAGATACTTAGCCAGGTCAAGGACCGACGCAAGAAGGGGAGCCATCGCCGGAAGCGGGCGGCTCTTGCGCTGGCAAAAGCCCATCGCAAAGTGCGCAATCAACGGCAGAACTTTCAGCATCAGCTTTCCCGCCGTCTCGTGAACGAGTACGGGCTGCTGGTGATGGAAGACTTGTCCATCCGGCCTATGACCGCCACCCCTGAACCGAAGCCAGACCCGGACCAGGAGGGCGCGTATCTGCCCAATGGGGCGGCGGCCAAAGCAGGCTTGAACCAATCGATCTTAGATGCTGGTTGGGGCCAGTTCCAATCCTTCTGCATCGCCAAGGCTGAGAGGGCCGGACGGCGCGTCGTATTGGTAGACCCCCGCATGACAAGCCAGCTTTGTAGCCAATGTGGCGCAGTGGTCCACAAAACCTTAGACCAGCGTTGGCATTCCTGTGAATGCGGCGCAGAACTGGACCGCGACCACAACTCGGCAATCACCATCTTGTTCCGGGGCCAGGAAGTGGCCCACAGTCCTACGGGGCTGTAGAAGCCCACTGCTTTAGCCGTGGGTACTTCACATGATCTGCCCACGTCGCATAAACATAACCGCCTTGCGTCATGTTCTCGTCGAGAGGAGCGCGCCCATGCTCGAAATCCTCAGCCCTGATCTGCTCTGGTCTGATGGTCAATTTACCCCCGATCTCAGCCTGCTCATAGACGATGGCGTCATTCAGCAGATCGATGCTGCGGCCAGATTGCAGGCCGCCTTTCCCCAGGCCCAGGAAACAAAGCTGGCGGGGCAGGCGCTGGTTCCAGGGACCATCAACGCCCATAACCACTCGTTTCAATCCCTGGTGCGCGGCTTTGGCGATGATCTTCCGTTCTTTCAGTGGCGCGACAACGGCATTTACCGCTACTCGCTTCATCTGGATGAAGAGGGCGTCTACACCGGCGCGATTCTGGCCTTTGGCGAGATGCTGCGCTACGGCGTGACAACCGTCGTTGATTTCTTTTATCTGCACCACGAAAGCAACGATTACGACCTGGCAGTCATGCGCGCGGCGCATGACGTCGGTATTCGGCTGGTGCTGGCGCGCTGCCTGTACAATTGGGAGACCGGCCCCCAGCCCTATCGAGAGCCACTGGAAGACGCCGTAGCCCGCACCCGCGATCTGGCGCGGCTGGCGCGCGAGCGCGACGGCGGACGGAGAATGGTGAATGTACAGCCCGCGCCGCACAGTCCACACGCCGCTTCGCCAGACATGATTGTCGCCGGACACGCGCTGGCCCAGGAGCTTGATACGCCCTTCCACATCCATGTTTCGGAGGGGCGCTATGAAGTGGAGATGATTCAGGAACGCTATGGCCTGACACCCATTCGCTGGCTGGATTCGTTGGGCGTACTGGATGATCGCGCCGTTCTGGTGCACTGCGTCTGGGCGACGCCCGAAGAGATCGCCCTCATGGGCCAGCGAGGCATCCACCTGGCCTATAATCCGGCCAGCAACATGTTTTTAGGCGATGGCATCACCGATATTCCCGCCATGATCGCGGCTGGAGTGCGCGTGGCGCTGGGCAGCGACGGCGGGTGCAGCAACAACCGCACCAGCATCTTCGACGAGATGCGCACCTGCGCCCTGCTCCAGAAGGTGAAACGGCTGGACGGCGCGACACTGAGCGCCGAAGCAGTCTTTACAATGGGTACAGCCAACGGCGGCAGCGCGCTTCGGCTGCCCATCGGTGAGCTTGCCCCCGGTACCCGCGCCGATTTTGTCGCCCTGGACCTGACGGACATTTCGCTCCAGCCGCCCAACCGGCTGCTCAAAAACATCGTCTACGCCATGTCGCCCCAGGCCATCCGGGGCGTCTGGGTAGATGGCACGCAGCGCCTGCGCGACGGCGAACTGACCGGCTGGCTCTCGCTGCGCGAAATTAGCGCGCGGGTGCAACTCCTAACCAAAGACTGGTAAAAGCCGAAGAAGAGGAAACCATCATGACCCATATGAAGATCACGCCCAACGCCGGGCGGATGCAGGCCGCGATTGAGGCGCTGGCTCAGCTCACCATCCCTGAGCAGCCCTACACGCGCCGCTCGTTCACGCCGCTCTATCGCCAGGGACGCGAACTGGTGGCAGGCTGGATGCAGGAGGCCGGGCTGGAAGTCTCGCTGGACCAGGCCGCCAACCTCGTTGGCCGACGACCCGGCAGCGTCGAGGGGCTGGCGCCTCTTGCCATTGGTTCGCATACCGATACCGTCCCCGGCGGCGGGCGCTTCGACGGCATCATCGGCGTCGTGGCGGCGATTGAGATCGCGCGCTGCCTGCGTGAAGAGGGCATCACCCTGCGCCATCCCCTGGCGGTAGTAGATTATCTGGCCGAGGAACCCAGCGAATTCGGCGTCTCCACCATTGGCAGCCGCGCCCTGGCCGGGGCGCTCTCGCCCGAACACCTGCGCCTGACCGATGCAACCGGGCGCACCCTGGCCGAAGGCATCAGGCAGATGGGCGGCGATCCTGAACGCATCAGCGAGGCGCAGCGCCAGCCTGGCGCGTTCGCGCTCTCGCTCGAACTGCACATTGAGCAAGGACCGGTGCTGGAAGAGGCGCAGATACCCATCGGCATTGTCACCGGGCTGGTTGGCATCCAGCGCGCCCAGATTACCCTGGAGGGCGAGGCAAACCACGCGGGTACCACGCCCATGCGCCTGCGCCATGACGCGCTGGCCGGGGCCGCCGAGATCATTCTGGCGCTGGAGAGCCTCTGCCGCGCCGCCAATGGCAAGGCCGTCGGTACCATCGGTAAGATCAGCGCCGCGCCCAATGCCAGCAACGTGATCGCTGGCCGAACTGAACTGATCGCCGAGTGGCGCAGTGTTGACCCCGCGCTGCTGGCCGACCTGGCAGCGCGTTTTGAGGGCCAGATCCACGAAATTGCTGCCCGTCGAAGCCTGCAACTCAGCTATCATGCCCTGTCTGATACCGAACCGATCCAGATACCCCAGGCGGTTCAGCGCCTGCTGATGCAGACCTGCGAAACGCTGGGGCTGCGGGCGCATCCGATGCCCAGCGGGGCGGGCCACGACACCAATCATGTTGCCGTTCTGGCTCCGGCTGGCATGGTCTTCATCCCCAGTCGCGGCGGGCGCAGCCATTGCCCGGAGGAGTGGTCCGAACTCGACGCGATTGCGCGAGGGACGCTGGTGGTGGGGCGGGCGCTGCTCGCTTTTGATGAGTGGGCCGCCGCATACCCTCGTCTTTAGGCGTGGGTAAGGCGGCCCTCGCTGCCCTTGACATGCCGTTCTTCTCGTTATATAATGACGGCATGGAGAAACAACGAGAGATCAAAATTACGGTGCGTTTTCCGGCAGCACTCATTGAGGCGTTACGGCCTCTGGCAAAACAGGAAGATCGCTCACTGAATGGGGAGATCGTTCAGGCCGTGCGTGAGTATCTGAAGCGCAAACAGAAACGAAGCGAGTAGCAGGATGGCCATACGGACTGCCTTCAAGTATCGGCTGTATCCGAACAAACAGCAAGAGCAGACGTTGCTGTTTTACCTCCGGCGGTGTCGTGATCTCTACAACGCGGGACTAGAACAACGCCGCGCCTTCTACCAGATGCGCCGCGCCGCGCTCTCCTGTTTTGCCCAGATCAACGAACTGCCAGACCTGAAGCAAACGTATCCCGCCTATCAAGACCTGCCCTCGCATGTGTTGCAGGATGTCTTGCGCCGCCTGGATAAAGCCTTTGCCGCCTTCTTCCGGCGTATCAGGAACGGGGAGACGCCAGGCTACCCGCGTTTCAAGAGGAGTGGTCGCTACCATTCGTTCACCTATCCTGACGTGGCCGGGTGGAAGCTGCAAGGGGACCGCCTGAAACTGGCAGGAGTCGGGGATGTGAAGCTACGCCTGCATCGGGAGATACAAGGCACGATCAAAACGGTGACAATTCGCCATGACATCGACCAGTGGTACGTGACCTTCTCCTGTGAAGCCGAAACGCCCACGCCCTTGCCGACATCCGAGCAAGCGGTAGGCATTGACTTGGGCGTCATGCACTTTGCCACCCTCTCCACTGGGGAGACAATTGAGAGCCCGCGCCACTACCGCAAAGGCTTGAAGCGGATCAAGCTCCTCAGCCAGATCAAGGACCGGCACAAAAAGGGCAGTCGGCGTCGGAAGAGAGCGGCTATCGCCTTAGCCCGTGCCCATCGCAAGGTGCGCAACCAGCGGGCCAATTTCCAGCATCAGCTTTCCCGCCGTCTGGTAAATGAGTATGGCCTACTGGCGATGGAAGACCTGTCGATCCTGAACATGACCGCCACGCCTGAACCCAAGCCGGACCCGGAGCAGGAGGGGCAGTATTTGCCTAATGGGGCAGCAGCGAAGGCGGGGCTAAATCAATCCATTTTCGATGCTGGCTGGGGCCAGTTCCAACAGTTCTGCACGTACAAGGCTGAAAGAGCCGGGCGGCGCGTGGTGTTGGTGGACCCCAAGTATACCAGCCAGCTTTGCAGCAGTTGTGGTCAGATCGTGAAGAAAGACCTGTCTGAGCGTTGGCACTCCTGTGCGTGCGGGTGCGAACTGGACAGAGACCACAACGCTGCCATCAACATTTTGTGTCGGGGCCAGGAAGTGGCCCACAGGCTCACGGGCCTGTAGAAGCCTCCTGCGCAAGCTTCGGGGTACTTCACATATCATTGTCCAGAGAGCGCGCCGCTGCTATATCACGGATGATATATTACTGTCGAGATATATTACTGGTAATAGTCTGGGGATGGCTCCGGGGGCGTCTCTGAGAGCGCCGCTGGAGTCTGTACCCAGACCTGCCCGTCCCGCACCTGTATTTGCAGGCGTGGCAGTGAGCGCAGATACCTCTGGCTCCCATTAGCCGGAGCGCCATAGCGAGTAAAGGTTCCCGCGTGACAGGGGCAGTGGAGTTGGCGGTCCTGGCTATTCCACCCAACGATGCAGCCCATATGCGTGCAGGCCGCCGACATAGCGATCCACTCTGGTTCTGGCTGACCGTCTTCGACATCGGGAACCTCGTCATTATGGAAGACATAGCCAACCAGTGTCTCTGTGCGAAACTGAACCATCTGGCCGGGGGCGATCTCAGCGACATTGCCAACCATCAGCCAATCCTTGCCAAGACCAGTGAGCGGTATATCCCAGGGCGCCGCCTGCTGGTTGCTGGTAAGTTTCTGCTCCATCACTCCGCCCAGCACAGCCCCGGCTGCCAACCCCGCTGCCGCCGAAAGCCCTCCAGCCAGCAGCGAGCGCCGCGATACACCGCTGGAACGGGGCGCGGGAAGTAACGAGCGGAACCAGCGGCTTCGCCCTCTCAGCTTCCCTTCCAACTGCGCTTCCAGTCTGGCGGCAAAAGCAGGATCAGGCTCAGCCGCGCCTGGCATAGCAGCCCGAAACAACGCAGCCATTTGATAGGCTTTTGCCTGGCCCGGCGTCATTCGGCGTGGGCGGCGCGGACGCTTTTCCTGTTGCAGGCGCTCCAGGTGGCGCTCAAACTCCAGGTATTCTTCCAGCCGTTCAGCCTCATTTTCTTTGCCCATCTCGCTCATGTCTATATCGCCCCAGTGATCGTCTGTCCCCATACACCTACCCAACCTCTGCCGCTTTTTTGAGCGCACGAAACTGCAACACCTTCACATTGGCCTCGCTCAGCCCCATCCGCTCTGCTGTCTCCTTAATAGATAAGTTCAACAAGAAACGGCAGGTCAGTACCTCCCGGTAATGGGGGGGGAGCAACTCCAGCAGATGGCGCACCCGCTCTTCTGGCCGATAGGATGCCAGTTCCACCCGCTCTTCTACTGGTTCTTCCCAGCCCTGTTCCAACATTGACTCTAAGGAAGTGGCCCGCACTTTATAAAACGCTCGCCAGTAATCGGCTATCGTGGTGCGCGCCACCTGATAGAGCCAGCTCTGAATACTCTGGCTGCCGCGCTCACGGTCCAGCCCGCGAACCGCTTTTAAGAAGACCTGCGAGGTCAAATCCTCCGCCTCTTCCCGGTTGCCTACTTTGCTATAGACAAACCGATAGACCACTCCCAGGTTCTCCTGATAGAGTGTGCGAAAGGACTGCGCATCTATGGTAGAAGACGCTGAAACTGACCGATTTTTGACGTTTCTTGCGTTCTCTCCTGCGTCTCCTTCGCGTCTCTCGCCTGCACGTTCAGCCTGCTCAACATTCCGCCGTCGCACCAAGAAGCTCCCTCATGAGGTTTCGGTTCGTTCTTGTTTGCTCCGTTTTCCCCGCCCCTCACTCTCACCACGCCCTCCTAAAAGGGTCTACGCTCACATGTTACGCGCTCTTCAGCACAACAGCAACCAGGGTCGTTGCTGCATAGAGAAAGAATGTCTCGCAGCGTGGAAGAACAGCGCATTGACACTCCCGCAGCCTTTCGGCAGGGGATTCTTCCTTCATCCAGCGGACGCAACAGAAGCCAATCGCTTGACTCTGCTGGAGGTCTGCTGTCCAGAAGCGTTGCGTTCCGCCGAAGCGGAACCCGTTCCCGCCTGCCCGGCGGTACGGTTCAAGGCCAGTTCTAAGATATTGAGGGCCGCATTATGGTCCCTATCCAGCACCAAGCCACAGGCAGGGCACACGTGGGTACGCATCGAAAGCGTCTTCTTCACGCGAAAGCCACAGCCGCTGCAATCTTGCGTGGTGAAGCGTGGGGAGACAGCCACAATGGGGATGCCATGCAGCCCGCCATAGGAGCGAACCCAACCGAGGAGCAGCCCCCAACTGGCATCGGCAATACTCTTTGCCAGATGGTGATTCTTGACCAGACTGGCTATTTTCAAGTCTTCGTAGGCAATCAGGTCGTGAGACGAGACGAGCGCACTGGCGGTCTTGGCCGCGAAGTCTTTACGCTGCCTGCTGACTCTCAAATAGCCGCATCCCAAGCGTTTGATGGCCTTTTTCCGGTTCTTGCTGCCTTTGGGTTTGCGGTCGAGGCAACGATGCAGACGCTTCAGTTTCGTTTCTGCCTTGCGCAAATAGCGCGGGTTGGCAACCGTGTTGCCGTCCGAGTCGGTATAGAAGGCTTTCAACCCTACATCAATGCCAACCTGCTTGCCTGTTGGCTGGTGGTCTATCTGCCGATCTGCCTGGACGACAAACTGCACGTAGTAGCCATCCGCCCGCTTGAGGAGGCGCACGCGCTTGATCCGAGCGATGGGGAACGTTTCAATGGAGCGCGTGCCAATGAGCCTGACGGTGCCGATGCCGTGTCCATCAGTGAAGGTGAGCCGCTTGCCGTCCGGTTCCAGCTTCCAACCCGAAGTCTTATACTCCACAGAACGGTTGTCGTGCTGAAACTTCGGGTAGCCTTTCCGTCCTGGCTTCTTTTCCCGGCAGTTAGCATAGAAGCGGGCAATGGCTTGCCAGGCGCGATCAGCAGCGGCCTGGCGCGCCATCGAATTGAGCCGGGCGGCAAAGGGATACGCTTGGGCAAGCTGCGCGCAGAGGGCCTGCAAGTCATACTGGCCTATACCGCGCCCATCCATCCAGAGGCGCAGCGCCTTGTTGCGCACAAACTGCGTCGTGCGGATGGCTTCGTCAATCGCGGCTTGCCGGCTCTGGTTGACCCGCAACTTGTACTCGGCGATCAGCATTCATCCCCCGCTTGCGGGCGGCTTCCCGAATGGCAATCTCCAGCATGGCTGTGCGCGAAATACTATCCATATCAGCCATCGCAGCCAGGAGATGCAACGCTTCTTCAGAGAGACGCAGACTTGTTGAACGTTTTTTCATGTGGAAAGTGTACCACATATTGCGGTGCATGTCAATACGCGAACGGGCGGCGCTTCATCCCCATGCTTAAAAGCAGGGGCTTTCGCGCTCGCCCTTGGTAAGCAAAGCAAACCATGCCAACACACCCGAAAAATCAGCATGCGCTGCTTCCCAGCGCGTTTCTGGCATGCCCCATGCAATAAAGTCTGGTAAAGAAAAACAGCTAAATCTCACGTCGGCCCGGTATTCAGCCCAATTGGGTCGGCCTGATTTGATCTTTCAGGAGGACTCTATGGCGACCCACGATAGCCCTACACCCGGCAACACGCCGTCTACATCGTTACGCATCTTTAGCCGCAAAGAGGCCGAGCGCCTTGAGGCTCTTCGCCAACGATTTCGGCTTCACGGTGAATATTTCGAGCGTGTCATTGACGAGCGTCGGCTGGAATTCGCGCGCTGGCTGACAGAGCAGGGTCGCCTGAATGAAGACTAAGAGCCGCTCTTGTTCACATCAGCGCGCAGTTCACCCTTGATGAAGTGTGGGAAGGGCATCTGCGGCTATGCCCTTCTTCCTCACTCTGGCAGCAGCCGGAGAAAGACCTCATTCCCAAGCAAGCGTCCCTGTTCGCTCAGGCGCACCATCCCATCCGCACGTTCCAGCAGCCCCGCAGCCTCAACCGGCGCCAGGCGCGCCCCAAAGACCTCCTCAAAGCGCGCCCCAAAGCGCCGCTCGAAGAGGTGCTCTGAGAGGCCGACGTTCAGGCGCAGCGCCAGCATAGCCGTCTCGGCCATCTCCAGGTCCGGGCTGATCTCCTCCGACCCTACAACGGCCTGCCCATCGCTTTGTATCCGCTGGATATACTCAGATACCTTCAATGCGGTGGAAAAGCGCCGTCCAGCAAAAGACGAATGCGCGCCCGCGCCAACGCCTAGATAGGGCAGGTTGCGCCAGTAGGTCAGGTTGTGCTGGCATGCCTTGCCGGGCCTGGCCCAGTTCGAGATTTCGTATTGCCTATATCCAGCCTCGGCCAGCCTCCGCTGTGCCAGCAGATACATCTCTGCCGTCACATCCTCATCCGCCGGGCGCACGCGCCCCTGATCTACCCAGCGATGCAGCGGCGTCCCCTCTTCCACAATCAGCGCATAGAGCGAAAGGTGATCGGGAGCCAGCGCCAATGCGCGCGCGAGCGTAGTTTCCCACTGCTCCAGAGACTGGTCAGGCAGCCCAAAAATAAAGTCCAGGTTGATATTGTCAAATCCGGCCCGCCGCGCCAGCGAAAACGCGCGCTCAATCTCTTCGGGGCCATGAATGCGGCCCATCCAGCGCAGCAGCCCGGCGTCAAAGCTCTGCGCGCCCATGCTGAGCCGGTTCACCCCCGCAGCGCGCAGCGCCAGCAGATACGGCTCCTCCAGCGTCCCAGGATTCGCCTCCAGCGTAATCTCCGCATCCGTCTGCACCACAAACGCCTGCCGGGCTGCCCCCAGCGTCTGTGCTACCTGCTCTGCGGTCAGCAGGCTGGGTGTTCCGCCGCCAAAAAAGATCGTCCGACAGGGCCAGGGTTGATCCACTGGCCTGCCAGCCGCCCCGGAGCCGCGCGCCAGTTCGCCAGCCCAGGCTATCTCGCGCAGCAGCGCCTCTACATATGGCTCGCGCCAGCGAAGCTGCCCGGCATAGGAGTTAAAATCGCAATAATGGCACTTGGCATGGCAGAAAGGGATATGCAGATAGAGCGAAAGCGTCCCCAGCAGCGAAAGTTCCTCTTCAACGGCTGCTGACACGCGCGCTGGCTGTTGTGTTGCTATCACAGCTTTTTCCAGTCTTGTCCGGCATAGCGGGTGATGCTTCTCTACTTCTTGTTCCTGATGAAGAACCGGGCTGCTGCATGGCCCTGGTGGCTCAGATGCAGCAGCCCTGCGCGCTGCTTATCCTGTCAGAAGCTAGCTTCAACGCTGCTGTAACTACGGCCCGATGGGGGGTACCGGAGCGCCAGGCTGATTTGCGGGCGGGCCGGCAGGCAGGTCCGCCGGGAAGTTATTCGGGTCAAGCGTCTTGGCTGAATCTATCGTGCCGATCTGCGTCTGCGGCAAAGCCTTGATGAGCCGAACCCAATTATCGAGCGCGGTTGACTTCAACGATGCTTGCTTGGCAGCGCCGATGGGCCGATGTGGGTCAATCGCGGTGATATAGTAAATGTTAAACTGGCCCTCGACAATTTTGATCGCCGGGCTTAAGTCGCCTGCTTTGCGGGCTGGATCAAAAAGCCAGGATACAGCGGCTGATCCACCGGCGGCGTCTGGATCGCCAGAGATCACCCAGCCCATATCGCCACCCCTGGCCTTTGTATTCGGATCGCGCGAGCTGCGTCTCGCCAGCTTCTCAAACGCTGCTGGCAGGTCCGCCGCACTGGCGCTCCTCAACTGGGTCAAAAACTTATCCGCTTCCTGCTGGCTGTTGGCCTGCATGTCCCAGCTATGGACCTGCAAGGCCGTCGGGCCGATCAGGCTTTGCTGGTACTTATCCATATTGTCACGTCGGACGAGAATCGCCAGAATCTGGCGGAACTCATCTTCCGACATCTTGGCTTTGCTCAAGAACGTGCTATAAGCCACTGTCGGCGGGAAGGCTTTCTTGAAAGCGTCTAATTTGGCGTTGATCTCCTTGTCGCTGGCCTCCAGCGTAGACTTCGGAACCCCACGCGCCTCAAGCTGAGGAATCTGCGCCTGAATCAGAATATCGTCAACCAGGTCTTCCTCTGACCTGGCGCTTACCGTGGGAATACTATACTGCTGTTGCAGGTTTTGCTGCTGGGTAGTCAGGTCGCTGACTTCCTGTGTCCCTTCCGCCTGGGTTTTCGGATCGGTTGAATTCGCTTTTTGCTGCGCAGCGGTCAATTGCTGTTGAACAGATGCAAGCTGGTTGGAAAAATCTTGCGCAAGATAAAAATTGAGTTTGCGGAAGAGGCTCTGTGGAATCTTCTGCCCGTTCACGGTGACAATCGGTTGAGCAGGAACAGCGTAATTCACGTAATAGAATGAATAGCCAAGCACCCCCACAACCGCGAGAATCACCACAATCGCAAACGTCCAGAACGCGCGCGCCTGGATTTTTGTCTTCTGGCGGCGCGAAAGGTGCTTGCCCCAGCCAAATACCAGCGGCTTGCCATCGCGGCGCTCTTCCACCCGCGCCGTCTGACGGCGATAGAGGCGTCCCCTGGCCTGACGCGCCTCGCGCGTCTTTCCAGTTGGCGCTTCCTTTGACTTCTTCGATGATTTCGGTAGCGTCTGATTACTCATGGTTGCGAAGTTTCCCCTGTTCGCGTGGCTAGAGCGGCCCGCATACGAGCGCCCGCGCCGGGCGGGCGCTTTCAGCTATCCAACGCTCGCCCGGCTTGATGCGTTACGCGCCTCGGATATGTTCCGCCGTATAGGGCAAGAGCGCCATATGCCGCGCGCGTTTGAGCGCAACACTCAGGCGGCGCTGGTGCTTCGCGCACGTACCTGTCTTGCGACGTGGCTCAATCTTGCCGCGATCAGAAATGTAGCGGCGCAAGCGAGGCGCGTCTTTGTAGTCAATCTCACGCACCCGATCCACGCAAAATGCGCAGACCTTTCTCCGTGAACGATAGTCGCGTCCGCCGCCCCGTCCACCACGCGGCCCGCCGCCCTCAGACCTTTGCATGTCTGTACTCCTCTTGTGTGTGGGTTTGCCGACAAGAAGGGAGAAAGAACTTGTCGGCACAACATGATTCTACAAGGCTGAACGGGAAACAGGCACGCCAGTAACGCTGGCTCGGCCAGCGACCGCTTCTGGTGTATGCCTGCCTCCGTTCAGCAGATTTCATCGCTAAGAAAGACGTTTCACGAAGCCAAAACGTGGTCTTTAGAACGGAATATCTTCAGGCGATTGATCGCCCGCATCCCCATACCCGCTCTCGCCGCCAGCGCGCGCAGGAGCGCCCTCTTTGGGATCAAGCATCTGCATATCACTGGCAACCACATCCCAGACGGTCCGGTCCACTCCGTTCTTATCGGTATATTTGCGCGACTGCATACGCCCTTCGATAAAGACTTTGGAGCCTTTATGCAGGTAGGTATTGCATGTCTCCGCCAGCCGCTCCCAAGCCACGATTGAGAACCAGTCGGTCTCTTTTTGCGTCTCGCCGGTTTCCCGGTTGCGCTGCACGCGATTCACGGCCAGGGTAAATTTGGTCACAGCTTTTCCGCTGGGTGTGTATGACATTTCTGGGTCACGCCCCAGATTCCCGATCAAAAAAATGCGATTGATCATGTGCGCGCTCTCCTTTGGAGCTACGCCTCGCCCTCAAGCTCTTCAGCCGCTTCCGGCGCAACCTCTGGCTCTTCAGCCTCAACTGGCGCTTCGGCTTCGGCCACAGCCAGATCAGGCTCTGCTTCCGCTTCGGGCGCCGCGACTTCCTCAGCCAGCGCCTCTGGCTCAGCCCCCGTTTCATCTGGAGGCTCAGCAGCGGCAGCCGCTGCCGCCTGCGCTTCCCTGGCACGCTGCGCAGCAATTGCCCGCGGATCACGCCTCACCATCATGTGGCGGATCACCTCTTCAGTCACCTTCAGATTGCGATCAATGTCCAACACTGTCTGAGGAGTGAGGGAAAGGTCTAAGAAAAAGTAGAGGCCCTCGCGGTGCCGCTCAATCGGAAAAGCCAATCGGCGCCGCCCCCAGGGGTGAACCTTCACCACCTGGCCTCCATTGGTCTGCACTATGTGAGTTACCCGGTCAAGGATTCCCTTTGTTTGCTCCTCACTCGCTTCGGGGCTGACAACGATTCCCAACTCGTAGTCCCGCACGCTATGAACTCCTTCCTGTGGGTGTGCGCCCGGTCAGTATGCTCATCTGGGAGCAGGTTGAGCGTTGCCGGGGCAGGATGGATAGGTATGCTTCACACTTCGCCGCTGCAAAATGTACTGCGCCATTATAACACTCAGCCCCGCAGGCTGCAACCACCGACGACCAGGCGCGCAGCGATCCCTGGCATGGCCTCTTGCCAACATCAGCAGAAACAATCCGTCCGCGTATACACCTCCTGCCGGAGCGCCCGCAGACCCTCAACCAGATTGACATTCTTTCCGCTGTTTCGTCTCTCCGGGGGAATCGAACGGGTCTGCTCGCCCCTTGCGCCACGTCATTCTTTTCAGCCTATCCAAAAACGGAAATGCGGTGGCGATTGCCTCGCCAGTCCTCCTGTGCTGGCTGCTTTCGCCGACTCTGCCTGGCGGCTGTCAGCCTAAAAATGAGGCGGTACAGCGCATCGCGCCATACCGCCAGCGGACTGAAAGCGTGCCTCTCAAACGTGCTTCTCAAGCGTGTCTGCTGTGCCTTTTCTTCAGGCAGGTTACCCTTTGGCTGCTCACCTGTTTACACAAGGAGCCGTCCATACCAATGCCGCCCCTGGTTCTGCTGCTCACATCCGATGGTTTACAAGCCGTGAGTAATGGTGCTAAAAGCGTTCCCCAGTTCAGGGCCAAAAATCATCAGCACCACCACAACCACCATCGCCACCAATACCAGGATGAAAACGTACTCGATCAGTGCCTGTCCACGCTCCCCAAACCGATTCAATTGCCTGGTCATACTACCTTCCCTCCGCCATCAACCTGCCCTGAGAGGCAAGTCTGGTTCTGAGAGCCTCCGCCTGCTTCCGCTGGTCCCTCAGCTGCTTTTGACTCTTAGCGAGGATTGTACCTGGTGCTTCAGCTTTTTGCAAGCTTTTTAACCAACTGTCCTATGGAAATGGGCTGAAGCGGTGAAGCGTAACGGTTAGAGCGGCTGATTGGCTTCATCATCCTCACTGTGAGTCAACCGTGTGCGGCGAGAATCCTCAGCGCGGCTGGCCTCGCCGCGCCTGCTCTTGAAATCCGTCTGCCTTTTATTCCTACTGCGATAGGGAACCTCCCGCCCTTCAGGTGAAGGGCGTCTTTCCGCTGCATGGCTTAAAGAAGTATTCTCTTGCTGGCCTTCGCGCATACCAAACGCTGCGGCGCGCTGCTCACACCAGGCAATATTGGGCGCGTGAATGCGATATAACTCGGCCAGCAACTCGCGCACTTCCTCCGGCAGTTGTTGGTCCTCCAGTAAGGTTTTGAGGTTTTCAAGCACCGCTTGCTGCTGTTGAGCGAACAGACGCAAGCGCGCCGCGAAATGGTCGCGGGCGCGTAGCTGCGTCAACAATGGGCCAATCTGGCGGCTGGGCATTCCACCAAGCGCTTCTATCTGTCCACGCAGACTGGCGCAGGCCCATGCCTCCTCGCCGCCGATCCGCTGCAACATCTCGCGCTCCAGCACATCAGCCGACATCCTCGTCAAATCAACCAGCGCCTCAACCCCTGCGCGTTCAGCCTCTAGCAGCTTATTCAGCGCGCGAATCAAATCATCCATGACGTGTAAACCAACCCTCCACTTTCTAGCAGCCCAATGAGCAGGTCGGAGCCTTTTCCCGGCAGGCGCCTCAACTGGCTCCATAATACACGTTCCTGGCAATCCACCAATCTTCTCCCTTCAGACAGAACGCTGGCAGCACAAACCGGGCCAACTTACCGCGATAGAACTTGAGGGGAGCGTCCCTCTGCTTGACACAAACCATCGAGCAAGCCTATACTGGGCGCAGAAATACGGTGTCTGCCTTCATCTTCCAAGGGATAACAGGAATGGCGCTGAGAAAAATTATCACCATTGAAAATCCCATCCTCCGCCAAAAAGCCAAGCGGGTCACGCGGTTTGACGCCAGCATCAAGCGGCTGGTTGACGACATGATCGAGACCATGCGCGCCGCCAGTGGAGTTGGTCTGGCCGCTCCGCAGGTAGCTCAATCGCTGCGCATCCTGGTGGCCGAATTCGAGGACCGCCTGGAAGTACTCATCAATCCAGAAATTGTGAAAGAGAGTGGTGAGCAGATTGGCCCTGAAGGCTGCTTGAGCATTCCCGGCTATATTGGCGAAAATATCAAACGCTCGATGATGGTCGTCGTCAAGGGGCGCGATGTTCATGGGAAAGAGACCCGCATCCGCGCCGATGGCTTCTTTGCGCGCGTCTTGCAGCATGAGATTGATCACCTCGATGGCATTCTCTATCTGGATCGCCTTCAGCGCCCGGAGGATCTGCGTCGCGCGGAAGAAGACGAGGAAGTCAGCGAGGTTAAGCCCGAAGCCCCCAGTAAAGCGGCCAGCACAGCAGAGGTGGCTGGCAGCAGCGCCCAGGTCAGAGAAAGCAGCGCCAGCTAATCTGCTGTATCTGGCGTCTGACTTTCAGCAGCGCGCATGGTCATATGCTAACGCTGCTGGCGGCGCACCATCTTGATACGCCCATTGCCCAGCGCCCGCTGACAACGATGGCAAATATAAAAGCCTTCCTCTTCCCGATACAGGAGATCAGCCTGGCGATAGTAGAGATAGCAGATACCGCATCTGGCTGTACCCGTCTGGCTTGCCAGGTTTCGGTCTTGCTCAAATTGCTGGCGCAAAGATTCGATTAAGTGGGTGAGATCGGCACGCGCCTGCCCATCACGCTCCAGCCGCTCCTTCTCTTCACTGCGCTCCACACGGTCCACTCGATCCGCGCGCTCTTTTGGCTCCAGACGATGTTTCTGTTCATGAGCCTCGCCTGGCTCACGTCCCTTCCCAGGCCCGCGATCTTGCTGAGAGTGCTTCATACCCCTCCTCGTTTTTCGCCTATCACCCAAAGTCACCTCATTATATGGTCTGGCAGCCACAAGCGCAAGCAGCTCTCGGCGACCTGGCACATCCTTTGCAAACAGGGGAGAGCCACGAAACGATAAACCCTTCTCCGGGGAGTGGAAAGCAGGAACGGTGCGACACATTCGGCTGCTGGCTCTGGCTGTGCTGGCGCTTCTGGTGGTGGCAGCCGATCCCTGGCCCACCATTCAGCAGGCGTTCACAGCCCTGATTACGCCTGGCCCATCCCCTGGCGCCTGTCCCGCGCTGCCTCCCAGCCCGGACTATTATACTGGCGGCGGAGAAGCGGCAGCAATAGCGGCGATCAATCACGCGCGTGCCAGCGAGGGATTAGCCCCGCTCACCCTTCCCAACAACTACTGGCGCCTTCCACAGGCGCAGCAGCAATTCGTGCTGGTGAACCTCGAACGCGCCAGTCGTGGACTTTCCCCGCTGCGTTGGGACACGACGCTGGCCCAGGTTGCCGCAGCCTATAGCCGTCAGATGGCGCAGCTTCATTTTTTCTCGCATACCAGCCCTATCAGCGGAGACTTTCAAGATCGTCTGAATGCCAATCCCCGGATCGCCAACCATTACCAGTCCATTGCCGAAAACATTGCCGGGAACTGGGCGCCTGCCGCCGGAGCCATCTACGAGTATCTGTATAATGACGCCGCCGAACACTGCGCGCATCGTCAAAATATCCTTAACCCGCAGTTCAATGTTATTGGCATTGGCGTTGCTTCTGGCGGCCCCTGGCACACGCTGTCGGCCCAGGAACTGCTTGCCTCGAATCCAGACAACCCCTATATCACCAGTACACCAGCCGACACCACTCCCCCCAGCATCCGCCTGAGCGGCGCGATAAGCGCACCAGCAGCGCGCCTGCATATCATCGCTGCTGCCAGCGATAACCAGGGGATCGCCAACATCGCCTGGTATCTGGATGGACTGGGCCAGCGATACCACCAGGGGACAGACTGGACACTCTACGCCGAGACGCTGACGCCAGGCGCACACGAGATCACCGCCTACGCGGTGGACCAGAGCCAGAATTACGCAACAGCTACGCTCTCGTTCACAGTCGGCAAAGCGGGGATCACCCTCAACAGGTGAACCGCTCTTCTCCCGATCTTGAACCAACCTTCCCAAGAGGAAGGCAAGGCACAAGCTCCAGGGATTCTGGATTACCGGGCATGCGGTGATACTCAGGAGGCATTCTCACGTTTAATCGGGTAGGAGGCTCCATCCAAGTTGTAAAACATGAGGAATACACACGCTATGCGGCAGACAAGGAGGCAGGGACACAGAAGCCGTTTTTAGCTTCCAGGGGAAGAGGAAGACACGCATGGACCCGATACACATCCTTACTTCAGAGCAAGCCAGCAGCGACCAGACGCTGGCCGCATCAGAACCGCTCCTTTATTGGTCCAAGCCAGATGCGACCAGGGAGCAGCACGCCAGGCGCTTCCTCAAGGTCTTGCTCCCTTCTATTCCATTGATCGCCTTCTCAGTTGATTTTCTCTACGCCTATATTGCCCAGGCCAGCGCCGATCTTGCGGCAAACCGTCCCATTAACGCCGAGCGCCCTTTCTTTGGCGCGCTGCTGCTGGCGCTGGTGATGAGCCTGCTGTGCATCTTTATTTATCATGGCGTCCTGAAAATCTTCGCCGAGAACCAAAGCTGAGCTTTGCTCATCCTTCGCCGTTCTCCGCAAGCCAGCGCGCGCGCTGCTCTGCCGCCATAGAAGGGCTGTGCTGCACCGCTTCGGCAAAGCTCTGTGGCTGGACAGAACGACCTTCTGGCTGGCTGTTTTTCCCAACCGAGCGACGGCGCTGGAAAGCAGGCTGAAGCTCAGCGCCTGGTGTGCTGCGCAGCAAGGCCCAGACCTGGTCTTTCGACACGGCCAACGCCTCGGCCAGCCGATCCGCCAATTTCTGTGGCACGCTGGCGGCGATAATGCGCCCTTGCTCCAGCTTCTGAACAACATCGGCCCCTAAAGCCAGCCGACGCGCAAGCTCCACCAGCGAAAGCCCGCTGGCTCTGCGCACCTGCGCCAGCGTGTTGACCGGAACGGCGCTCGTCTGGGGCAGTGTCGCCGCGCTAAAAACCGCGTCGAGCGCCCGCTGCCGGGCGCGCAGGGTAAGCGCCTCCATCTCCACTGTCATGGGCAGCGCCGCCTCCTGCTCATCCAGATCGGTAGCATACAGTCCCGCGACAAAGTCGCTCAGCTTTTCAAGCTGCGCCGGATAGCGCAGCGCCACCTGACGCAGCAAGGCCGCCTCGCCAGCTTCATGCGCCGCCGCCAGTTCCATCTTCGCTTGCTGCAACTCACGTGACCCTTTCTGCTTCTCTCGCTGTACCATTGCTAGGCTCCTTCGCTGGCCGCTTCGCGTTCGATACACTCCCGCAGAAACGCCCGCGCCCGCTCGTAACGCAGGCGCATGGTTCGCTCCGTCTTTCCACACAGACGGGCAATCTCATCCCATTTCAGCCCTTCCAGCGCCCGCAAGGTGACAATCGTGCGGTCCAGAGGATCAGCCAGGTACGTCAGCACCCGCCGCGCCTCCATAATGGCGTGGAACGACTCAATATCATCCGAGGGGTCGGCCAGGCGCGCCCCACTGGCGCCCATCCCGCTCTCTTCCTCCTCTTGCGTGGCATGAATCCGATCCACCAGCGCCGCTGGCACATGGGTCGGACGCCCCGCCGGACGACCCTCTTCATCCCGCCGATAGCGCAGACCCTCCTGGCGCAGCACCGCGTTAAAATTATCGGCGCAGAGGCAGCGCAGATAATGCGTGAAATTCAAAATCATAAACTCTTCGCGGGGGTCCATTGCCTCGCGCAAGACTTGTTCGGCCATGCCGGCCATTGCATCTTCCATCAGGTCAGGTCGGTGGCGCAAGCCCAACGAACGCCGTTGAAACTCGCCCTGGCAGCGGTCCAGCAAGACCTCGCTTAACAGGCGCGCCCGCTCGTGATCGCCCCGCGCCACAAACGCCCGAATACCCAGCACCACATGCGCCTCCGAAATCTCATAGCGCCCGCTGCTGCCACGTTTCCAGAGGCGTTCACGCACCTCTGGCTGCTGTGGGTCCACCTGCGTCAGCACAAAATCCTTGCTGACCTGCTCAACCGTCTGGCCGCGCCAGGGAATCGCCTCCCGCGCTTCCTCCCCCTCCATTTCCGTAAACGTGGCATCTGGCTCGACAGGCTGCGCCCGACCCATCGGGTTTGCTGGCTTGCCCAGCGAGGCAAGCGTCCCTTCTGACTGGTTCATCGCTGCCCTTGCGTCCCCCAATCTCTCAAATCTAAGCGTTCTCTATCCTTCATGTGTGTTACCGGGACTCAGCGCGGCGTTGCTCGCCACATCCTCTTTCTGCAACGCCCTTCCAAAAGTGGAAATATCCCCGCGTTGGGTGTTCCCTTTCACTATGCCGCGCACTTCACGCGCTCTTTCTGCCGCGCACTCATTGTACTTCACCGCT
>DATBHW010000071.1 GCA_036557285.1 Ktedonobacterales bacterium | reverse complement strand
ACGGCGCCGCTACAGGTGCTATTACGCGCTGTTAGGAACTGCTCCCGGTCCAGGTTCCCTGTTCAGCATCAACGTGCAGATTGCCACCGGTATTGCAGGTGTATTCAATCTGGTCGCCGCTGTAGTTTCCGTTGATAGCGGTAGCAGCAGTGAAGGCGCCATCCAGTTTGGTAAAGGTATAGGGCGTCTGCCCTGTGCAGGTTCTGCCGCTCGCATACACAAGCTTATCGCTGGTGGCGGTCTCAGTATAGCTGAGCTTGCCGCCCTTATAGCTGCCGGTACACTTCCAGACGTAGGTTTCTGTATAAGGCCCGATATTGTCTGTGCCGGTGAACGAATGCGACTGCCCATCATCGCGGTCTATATTGCAGACCTGCTGATCGGCTGTGGCTGGCTGGCCTTGAATCGCCAGGCTAAAATTAAACGGATCAAGCTGGTCTCCGGTTGCCACGTCATGTCGGGTGACCTTCAGTTTGACGTTGAAGGTGCCGCTGTCGGTTGGCGATCCTTTGGGGCCAGGGGTGCCAGCTTCTCCCTGGCTTACCACTACAAGCGGCTCACTGGCTTGCGTGGTATAGTTGTTGGCGTCTTTGGCGGTCAGGTGATGCTGCCCTATCGTCCAACCATCGCCCACTGTCAGGTCAGCGCGCACGCTGCCATCGCTGTTGCTCACGACGGTCTGGGAATCGGGGGCCGGTTTGTCATCCAGCAGGAAGGTGATCGCTGAGCCGCCGGAAAACTTCTGGCCGGTGACGTGGAAGACCGTCGAGGTGGACCCGGCAAAGGTGGAGCCGACTTTATAATCGCTGGTTACGGTAATGACGGGCTTGGGGCGGGTCAAGAAATAGGCGGCCACTCCACCACCGCCGCCCAGGACGATCAGGACGGCCAGGATAATCAGCCCGATCTTCAGGCCGTTTCCCTTCTTCTGCTGAACGGGCGGCTGGGCCAATCCCGGTGGCGCAAAGACTCCGCCGCCCTGCGGCTGGCTGCCAGGGTAGGCAGGCGCTGAGTTGGGGAAGCTGGGCGGCTGGCTGCCAGGGTAGTAGCTGGGGCTGCCAGAGTAGCTCGGCGGCTGCGGGGTGTAATCGTAGCCCGGAGACCCCCCATAACTGCTGCCGCCATAGGCAGAGCTTGTGCCTGGGGGCGGCCCATATGGGTTTGAGGATGGCGGCGAATAAGGAGGTGGGGGGGGCATGAGTGGGTCTGTGCCGTAAGGCGACGGCGGCGTCGCCGAGAAGGCCAGACCGCAGTTTGGGCATGACGACGCGCCTGGAGCGACGGGATATTGGCAGCGTGGGCAACGCTGATCAACGGGATTCATACGGTCTCAAGTCCTCCTTTGAGGAAATATCGTGCCGAGGCTTCCTGGGCAAGTACCCTGAGTATAGCTGAGTCGAACATGCGTGTCAATGAACTTTTCCTCCGTGGTTCCACCACCTATCAGGGGTACCACTTGTAGCGCCGCCATCCTGGCGGCTCAACGCTGGCCTGGAGGGCGCACGCCACTTGTAGCGCCGCCATCTTGGCGGCCACCGCTGCGCCAGCGCCAACGTCTGCCCTCCAGGCCACCGTACCGGCAGGCCAACGTTGAGCCGCCGAGATGGCGGCGCTACAAGTGGCGTGCGCCCTCCAGGCTAACGTATCGGCAGGCCAACGTTGAGCCGCCGAGACGGCGGCGGTACCAGTGGCTGCCTGGAAGGCGGCGCTGGAGGGCAGGCGTCAGGCGATCAGGCGGTGGATCTGCCGGGCGGCGTCGGGCGGCCAGAGCCACCGCTCCAACTGCTGGAGCCGGATGGCATGCACCGCCAGCAGCCCGTTGTGCGTCATGACGCTCAAGACCTGCGGCGGCATATCCAGCGTCTGGCGAATCACTTTCAGTTCCTGGTAGAGCAGGTGGCAGGCGGTGGAGCGCGGCTGACCGCGCAGTTCTTCAGCGCAGATGGGGAGCCGCTGATGGTGAAAATGCTCCGGCGGCGGCCAGCGGTTCAGGTCGGTGGGAGCGAGCAGCCAGGCACAGAGCGCCGCGCGCACGACGGGGGAGAGCCGCGAGAGCAGGACACCGACCTGCCACTCGCGCAGGGTGAGGGAAGGGCTGGGACCAGCGAAAGCAGCAGGGTTCCAGGGGCAGGGACGCAGGTGACGACGAAACGGTAAGGTCATCGAAGCTACCCTCCTTCTGCTGCGCCGCCTGTGAGCGGCGCAGCAAAGCGGCTCCCCCAGTGGACTGGCGCCAGCGTGGCTGGCGAGCAGGGTCCAGGAGGAGCCGCTGGAGGGTGGCGATGGTACAATACCCTCTAGCCTCATTCCTGAATACCCTCCAGGACTGGGGTTATTGCTGCGGCCAGCGTTGTTGTCACTGGCCGCAGTAGCCATACTTCAGTTGATGATCACGGGTTGCTGATCTGTAGTGCGGGGGAACCTCCTGCAAGTGAAGATGGGAGAAGTATACCCTGCTTGTTCTGCAATGTCAAGCGGTGGGCGTGCTTTTGTGCGCAGCAATAGGACTTTTTGGGGGAAGCGGGCGTCAGCCACCTGTAGCGCCGCCGTCCCTGGCGGCCACCGCTGCGCCAGGGCGAGCGGTGGCCCTCCAGGTCAGCGGAGTGGCGGGCCAACGTTGAGCCGCCAAGATGGCGGCGCTACCAGTGGCGTGCGCCCTCCAGGTCAGCGGAGTGGCGGGCCAGCGTTGAGCCGCCAGGGACGGCGGCGGTACACGCAAACGCTCGGCGCACATCCTGACCTCTCTTACCAAAGGAAGTGTTTCTATGATCGCCTCTGAACACACGGAGGACAAGAAACTGGCAGCTATTGCAGACCACTTTGGCCTGGGTGAGATTCTTGACCAGCAGCGCGTGCTTCATTCTACCAACCAGAATTATCTCGTGACCACAACGAAGGGCGAGTATCTCTTCAAGATTATTGTCAACACGACGCTGGAGGACGTGCTGAGCGGCCTCCCGTTTCTCCAGCGGCTGAAGGAGCAGCGGTTTAGCGCAACAGCATACTATCTCCCAGCGCCTGGTGGGGAGGTAGCCTACCACAGCGCCGATTGCGATGCCGTCGTGTTGCCTAAGCTGCCGGGCGCGATCCCCGAACTCTCTCCGGCTGTTTCCCGGGAGATTGGCATTCACCTGGCGAAGCTCCATCTCGTTCCCTGCGATGACCTGCCTGAGAAGCGCCATTGGCTGGATGCCCGGTATCTGCCAGAAGCAATGCAAAAAGCGGTTGAGATGTACGGCTCGGAGCCGTTACGCGAGACGTTGCAGGTTTTCCACTCTTTGAGCGCCTTTCAGCCTGCCCAGCTTCCGCAGAGCATCACACATGGTGATCTGTGTGCGGTGAATTGTCTCTTTGAGGGTGAGCGGCTGGTGGCTTTTGTGGATTGGCAGGAGATCGGCGTTGGCGCCGCGCTGGTGGATTTTGTCTCCACTGTCCTTGGCTTTTGTTTTGTTGACCAGGACGAGGGCACGGATTTCTGGGCCATCTTCGACCCCGTACTCTATCGCGCCCTGTTCGAGGGCTATACCAGCATCCGGCCTTTTTCCCCCGAAGAACTGGCGCAGCTTGATGCAGCCATGAAGTACGTTGGCCTGACTCAGCCTGTCTGGTCAATGCTGAACTGGCAGCAGTATCATTCAGGGCAGAAGATGATCGAAACCAACACCATGTACTGGAAATATGGTCTGGATACGCTTACCCTGCCGCCGGTCTTAGGAAGCAGCTAGGCCACTACCTGCACCAGCCCGATCATCGCCGGATGCAGCAGACAAAAATAGCTGTAGGAGCCAGGTTTGGTAAAAGTGAAGCTAAATGCGCTGGCCGCTCCTTGGTTGCCGGGCTGAAGCAGGTTTTCCATGCCGGAGTCAAAGCGTCCATCGGGCGCGCCCGGATCGCCGCTGGTCACGGTATGCAGCGCGGCGGAGACGTTGATCCAGGTAACGGACGTTCCTACGCTGACCTTGATGCTGGGCTGGTCATACCAAGAGCCGTCAGGGTTCGCGCTGGTGTCAATGATTTTGATGGTGACATGCTGGCTGCCGGTCATATCCACTGGCGCGCCCAGCGTCGGCACAGGGGCCAGGGTGGGCGTCTGGTTTTCCCCTGGGCCGGGCTGGCCGCAGCCAACGAGCAGCAGACTCAGGCTTACCAGGCTAAGGACGCCTAACAAAACCTCCGCACGAGCAGGGGCGGGGTTGTAGCGCCGTCCTTCCAGGCGGCAGGGGTGGGGCCAACCGGCGGTTGTGTGAGGCATTCTAAGCAGGAGCCAGCGAAGGCTACGCATATAGAACCCCTGTTTCCTACAAATGCTGCTGGAAATAGCCCAGCGTGCGCTCATTCAGATACACGCGGTCGGCGTGTCGCCTGGGCATATGGCGCTCATCGGGGAAGATCAGCAGGTCATAGGGTTTGCGCGCCCGAATCAGCGCGTTTATGAGCCGGGCCGTGTGGCGGAAATGGACGTTCTCGTCAATCATGCCATGCACGATCAGCAGCTTGCCCTTGATCTGGTCCACATAGTTTAGCACGCTGCTTTCGGCGTACCCTGACGGATTGGACGCTGGCGTCCCCATGTAGCGTTCGGTATAGCAGGTATCGTAGCCATCCTGGGAAGTGACGGGCGCGCCCGCCACGCCCACCTTGAAGACATCTGCCGCTTTGGCGAGGCACATCAGCGTCATATAGCCACCACCGCTCCAGCCCATGATGCCTACCCGCGTAGGGTCTGCCAGCCCTTGTTCCACCAGCCAGCGCACCCCATCCACCTGATCGTCCACCTCGACTGTTCCCATGCGGTGTTTGATCTCGCTCTCGAAGGCCAGCCCACGCCGGGCGCTGCCGCGATTATCCAGCCTGAAGACCAGAAAGCCCTGGCCGCGCAGATATTGCAGGTCCAGCGCCGCCGTCAGTCTCCACTGATTGGAAACAAGCTGCGGGCCAGGTCCGCCATAGACGTGAATAACGGTAGGATACGGCCCAGGCCCGAACCGCTCCGGTGGCCGATAGAGCGCGCCATAGAGGGTCGTTCCCTTGCGGTTGCGCAGCGTCACGATCTCCGGCGGCTCCAGCCCGAAGCTGGCGACGCGCGGGTCGGGCGGCGTTTCCACAGTATGCAGCACAGACCCATCGCCTAGCGAGCGCAAGGTAACGCCGGGCGGATGATCGAGCGCGCTGTGGACATCAATGAATCGCTTGCAGGCGTGATCAATGGTGACATGGTGAAAGCCAGGCTCAGGCGTGATGCGGCGCGGCTCATCTCCCGCAAACGAAACGGAGTAAAGCTGGCATTCGGTGGGATGGTCGCGGTTGCCGGTAAAGTAGATGCGCTCGTTCGCTTCATCCACTGATTCGATGTCATCAACCACCCAGTCGCCAGCGGTGATCTGGCGAACGAGCGTGTCATCCGCGCCATAGAGGTAGATGTGCATGAAGCCGGAACGCTCCGAGAGCCAGAGGAAGCCGCCGCGCTCCAGCAGGGTGATGCGCTTGTGGCCCAGGTTGATCCAGGCCGCGCTCTCTTCCTGAAGCACCAGCGAACGTTTTCCCGTATGGATGTCGAAGCGGCACAGGTAGAGCTTGCTCTGTTCGCGGTTGAGGGTGATCGCGCCCAGGCTGCCATCCTGCCACCAGAAGACGCGCGCCAGATAGACCTCTTCGCCAAAATCCAGGTCCATCCAGACGGGATCGACGCCCTCCATCGCAGAGACGACAGCCAGCCGCACCAGCGCGTTAGCCGCGCCCACGAAGGGATAGTGATGGGCCTCTTCGGCCTCCGGGCCAGTCACCTCCTTGCCCTGGTGCATGATGCGATAGAGCGGAATATGCCGCTCATCAACTTCGGTAAAGGCGATCCGCTGGCTGTCGGGCGACCACCAGAAGCCTTCGGCGCGCGCCATTTCTTCCTGCGCGATGAATTCGGCCAGGCCGTTTGTCTTGCCTGTGCCGCGCGCGCCCTGGGTGATCTGCCGGGGCGCGCCTGCCAGCGCGGGCGCTCCCGCAGAGGCGACGTAGACCTCGGCGTCCTGCACGTAAGCAACCCATTCGCCATCAGGCGAAAGCGCGGGCGTGAGGGCAGGCGGCTTTCCGGCGCTCTCCACCACCAGACGCAGCGCGCCTTCGGCGGCGGGCGCTTGCCTCGGCTGGGCCTCGTCGAGCGAGAGGTCCTCGCTCCCGTTGGTCGCTCGCGCACCCGCGCCAGCATCCTCTGGCCCATCTCTGACATAGATGTCGCCGCCTACCGGAATTAAAAGGCGCTCGGCGCGTTTGGCGCGGCTGTAGTGCGTCAGGCCGGTGGCTAGGTTGCGTTCGCGCTGGCGGCGTAGTTCCTCCTCCGGCGAAAGGCGGTCCTCTTTCACGCCGCCCCCTGGCGGGGCCACCAGCACCGAACTCTCGCCCGTTGCGGTGTCCAGCGCGTAAAGCTGCTGGATGGCCTGCTCTCCGGCAGCCAGGAAATAGGTGGCTTGGCGATCATCCTGGCTGAAAGAGAAGTGGTTGGGAACCTTCAGCCCTGGCGCGGGTACGACGGCAATTGCTTCGATGGGGAATCTGGCGGGCGAAATGGTCTCAGCCATATTGGTATTACCTCATATGAATCATGGTTGTATGTAGGCACCGCCCCCTTCGGGAAGGGCCGCTTGCCTCCCCCTGCGGGGAGCGTCCCTTCCTGGCGGCTATTACATCTCAAGTATACATCGGCAAACGCCAGAAATGCGAAGCCGGGCGCGAGCCTGCCCCTGACTTCTCATGTGTGCGCCCTGGAACATGGGTGATCTTGCTGATTCCCATCTGTCGCCTGCTGTGGTAATCTCTCTTAGAGAAAAGCGCCATCTTGCCGCGTCTGGGCGCAAAGCTGCTTGTTGCATGTCAGTTTGTCCCCATCATCAGGAGGGATCATGTACGACTATGTGATTGTCGGCGCCGGGTCTGCGGGCTGTGTCTTAGCCAGCCGACTGACCGAAGACCCCAACGTTTCCGTTCTCTTGCTTGAAGCTGGTGGGCCAGATAAGAAGAAAGAAGTACACATCCCCGCCGCGTTCTCCAAGCTCTTCAAGACACCCCTCGATTGGAACTACGAAACGGAACCGCAGCCCCATATGAAGGACCGCAAGATGTACTGGCCGCGCGGCAAGATGCTGGGTGGGTCAAGCTCCATGAACGCCATGATGTACATTCGCGGAAATCGCCACGATTATGACGAGTGGGGCGAATCAGGGAATCCGGGCTGGGCCTTTGCTGATGTCTTGCCCTATTTCAAGAAAGCCGAGCATTATGAGCGCGGCGGAACAGACTACGTAGGCGGCGCTGGCCCGCTGAACGTGGCCGAACTGCGCTTCGTCAACCCGATCACCAGGGCTTGCCTGGAGGCTGCTGTCGCTGCTGGCTTGCCGCGTACCGACGATTTCAACGGCAGAACCCAGGAGGGCGTGGGTGTCACGCTGGTGACACAGAAGGGCGGGGCGCGCCACAGCACAGCGGTGGCCTATCTGCGGGCTGCCATGAAACGCCCCAACCTGACTGTACAGACCGAAGCGCACGCCGCAAGGGTGCTGATGGATGGCAAGCGTGCTGTCGGCGTCAGCTATTTGCGCGGCGGCTCGCTGGTGGAGGCGCGCGCGAATCGAGAGGTGATTCTGTCGGGCGGCGCGATCAACTCGCCACAACTGCTGCTGCTGTCGGGCATCGGACCCGCCGCGCGCCTGAAGACGCTGGGCATTGAAGTGGTTGCTGATCTGCCTGGCGTCGGCCAAAATCTGCAAGATCATCTCGCCAGCGGCATCCTCTATCACTCGAAGCAGCCAATCACGCTTGCCAGCGCAGAGAAGCCGGGCAATATTATCAATTATCTGCTCTTTAAGAAAGGGCCGCTGACCTCCAACGTGGCTGAGGGCGTTGCTTTCCTCAAAACCAAACCCGATCTGCTGGCCCCCGATATTGAACTGATCTTCGCCCCTTCCTTCTTTCTGGAGCATGGCTTCGCCAATCCGCCGGGGCATGGCTTCACGATTGGCGTCGTCTTACTGCATCCCGAAAGCACGGGCAGCCTGATGCTGCGGTCCACCAACCCGACGGACCCGCCCGCCATTCAGCCCAACTATCTTGCCAGCGAAAACGATGTCAAGGTGATGATTGAGGGCTTGCGCTGGGCGCGCAAGATCGCCCAGTCCAAAGCACTGGACGACTATCGGGGCGACGAGTTTATGCCGGGCGCGGACGTGCAAAGCGACGCGGACCTGACCGAGTTCCTGCGCACGCGCGCCGAGACGCTCTATCATCCGGTTGGCACCTGCAAGATGGGCGAAGACCCGCAGGCCGTCGTTGACCCCGAACTGCGCGTGCGCGGCGTGGAAGGGCTGCGCGTGGTGGACGCTTCGGTGATGCCGACGATCATCAGCGGCCATACCAACGCGCCATCAATTATGATCGCCGAAAAAGCCGCCGATCTCATCAAAGCGCGCGCCACTGCGGCTGCTGGAGCCGGAAAGACGACGCAATCCGCCAGCGACTAGCGATTTACCGGACACAACAGCGAGGGGGCAGCATCGCCCCCTCGCGCACAGGCTATTTGGGCTGTTCGACCAGCAGTAGCGCGTTGTCATCCTGATCGAGGATCATCATGAACGTACCCCAGGGCTGCACATCGGGTTCCTGGGTGATGCGCACGCCCCTGGCTTTGAGGTCCGCGTGCAGCGCCGCCATGTCGGTGACATTGAAGGTGAGCGCCTGCGACTTCCCCATGACCTGACGATAATGCTCCCAATTTTCGTCGAGCTTGTACAGAATGACTTCGGTGCGCGCTCCTGGCGGGGCGACGGCCACCCAGCGCGAATCTGGCCCCATCGGCTGATCTTGCCGCAGCTCAAAGCCCAGCTTCTCCAGATAAAACGCTTTGGCTTTGTCCTGGTCGGTGACGAAGACGCAAATCGTAGCAACCGCGTCAATCATACGCATGTCTCCTTGGCGAAAGGTTCTTCTTATTATACAGAAGCAATGGCTTACTCATCAAGCCTATCTATCGCTATTGTATGATAAAGGCTTGATTTATCATGTAAAGTAACGTATAGTATGCTTAAATGCTGTTCAATCATCTTTGTTAGAGAAAGGAAGCGAGCAGTGGAACCGTTATTGACTTCGGATGAGGTTGCAGCTTACCTGCGGGTGGATGTTGTGACGATCAGGCGGCTGGTGAATCGCGGGGAACTGCCGGCGTACCGCATTGGGGGCGAATATCGTTTTATGAAGGAAGAACTGGAGGCGTATCTGAAGGGGCAGCGCGTGGCTGGCGAGGGAGAAGGGCGCGGCGATCCGGTGGATGCGCTGGCGCAGCTTGTGCGCAAGTTCTTTGCTGGCGGCAAGCTGCCCATTGATGCTGACTTCGAGCGACGATTCACCAGGCGGGCGTTCAATGTGCTGCAACTGGCTCAGGAAGAGGCCCAACGTCTCAACCACCATTACATGGGGACAGAGCATCTGCTGCTGGGGCTGGTACGCGAAGGGGGGGGCGTTGGGGCGCAGGTGTTGGAAAGCCTGGGCATTCAACTGGGCGCGGTACGCAGCGAGGTTGAAGTTCTTATCAAGCGCGGCGAACGTCCGTCAGAAAAATGGCGTGGTATGACCCAGCGCGTCAATAAGGTTCTCTGGCAGGCGGTTGAGGAGGCGTCGCGTCTGAACCATCAATTCATTGGCACAGAGCATCTGCTGCTGGGGCTGCTTGACGAGGGCGAGGGCATTGGCGTGCAGGTGTTGAAAAGGCTGGGGGTGGACCTGGAGGTGGTGCGAGAGAAGACTATCGAGTTGGTCAGGGCCAGGCATGAGGAGACTCCGCCAGCCTTGCTGGAGGGGGAGGCGTCGCCGGTATCTGAGGGCGAGGAGGCGCTGACCTGTGCGCGTTGTGGGGCGCGCAGCCCGGCCTATTTCCAGTATTGCTTTCGCTGCGGCGTAACACTGGCCCAAGACAATTAGGTGCTTCTTCTTCACGGCTGGGCGAGGCGCGCGAAGAGCCTCGCCAGCTTTGTTTCGTCGAGCGCGCCGTTGGTGCGTACCCCGCTGCACAGGTCAATGGCGAAGGGGCTAACCAGGTTGACGGCATCGCTGATGTTTTCGGCGTTTAGCCCGCCAGCCAGAAAGACGGGAACATCTACCGCTTCTCGAATGGCGCGGCTGATTCGCCAGTCGTGGACACGGCCTGTGCCGCCAAGCTCTTTGATCGCCAGCGATTGATTGCCCGAATCGAGTAAGAGGGCGTCAACCTGCGGCGCAACGGCCAGGGCTTCCTCGAACGATTCTTCGCCGCATACGTGGATGACCTGGATGAGCCGGATGCCTGGCAGGGCCGAGCGCAGGTCACGATGGTTGCCGGTGATGAGGCGATCAACGATCTGAATGGCGCTGACGCCGCAGCGCCGCTGCTGCGCGATGATCGAGGCGGTGTCCTGTTTGCTGGTGAGCAGCACGGAGAGGATCGGCGGCGGAACGGCGCCTGCGATGCGGGCAATATCCTCTTCTGCGATGACGCCAGGGCCGCTGGGCATTTCCGAGACCAGGCCCACCGCCGACGCGCCATAACGGATTGCCAGCCGCGCTTCGGCCACGCTGCCGATACAACATATTTTGACTTTGGGTTTGCTGGTTGGTTCCACGCTTTACCTCCCTGGCGCTGTGCTGCTGTTCTGCCTTCCCTGCATCAATTATATCGCTCTGAAACGGCGGGTGGTTCTAGCAAAAATGAGGTGTTGGCAAGCGAGGCATGGTACTTGTAGCGCCGCCTTCCAGGCGGCCACCGCTGTGCCAGCGCCAACGTCTGCCCTCCAGCGCCACATACAGGCAGGCAAGCGTTGAGCCGCCAGGATGGCGGCGCTACCAGTGGCACCCCCCAATAGTTGGTGGAACTCGCAGCGGGTTGTCTGCTGGCGCGCCAGAGGCAAAGCGTGTATACTGTAGTTAACCGCATCGCGGGATGGTATTATCGCTCAGCTATGTAACGACTGTGAGGATACGATGGCCGAAAGCACCAAAGAGGTCGCGGCCAGGCGCCCGAAACCGAAGACGGGGAGTGGCGCGCCAGCGACAGGTAAGAAAACGACTACGAAGTCCGCGCCACTGGATCGAGCAATTCAAGAGGCGACGACCAGCGCGCCGGAGAGAACTGCGCGAGCCAGCAAAGCTGGCGAGAATGCGGAAACCCGGTTTCCGCAAGCAGTTCTCCCCGAAGGGGCGGCGGTAAAACCACGCTTCGGCTTTTTCCGCTCGCTGGGCCGCAAGGATACTGCGGAGGCTCCAGCCTCGGCAAGCGGGGCGGCAACCAGCGCCAATAAGCCGCAGCGTCCGGCAAACCCTTCGATGGGACGGTTCTTCTTTGGGATGTCGCTCTATATGATCCTGGCGCTTGCAGCGCAGTTTGCGCTGAGTTTCATCTTCCAGGCGCTGCCAGAATCGTATAGAACGCAGGCTATCGTTACGCTTCCGCTTCTGGGCGGGGTGACACCCTATCTGCTGGCCTGGATGATCGTGCTGATTCTGATTCTGTACGCGCTCTATAAGTTCAAGGTGCTGCCGCGCACGCTGGGCCAGCCACGCCCGCGAGCGGCAGCGGCTGATCCCAGGGCCAAAGCAGCGCCGACGACAAAGGCAGCGCATGGGCCGGTTGAGGGGCCAGACGATGATGCTTACGCGCGGGTGAAGGCGCGGATTCGCGCCGAGCGCCGCAAGACACGACGGAGCTAGGCAGCGGGGCCGCCGAGACGATGGCAATCGCCAGCCCCTGCTCCAGACTTTTCCGGCCTCCTGGTTACGAAGCGCGTGCCGCGCTCGCCAGGAGGCCGGTTGAGCTTTGGCGCTGGCTGAAGACGTGGGGCAGCGGCGGATAGAGAAGGAGCGACTGATGGCGCGCATTGAGCCGCTGCCGCCAGAGGAGATGGACGCGGCGGCGCTGGCGGCGCTGGCGGAGATGCAGGAGCGGCGCAGCGAGATGACGACGCTGCTGGCGACGATGGCGCGTCGCCCGGCGCTGATGAAGACGCTGGCGGCGCATGTGGCGGCGGTTTTTGAGACGGGCAGCGTGGAGCCGCGCCTGAAGGAGATGCTGGCGGTGCGGGTTTCGCAGATTAACGACTGTGGCTACTGACTGGCATCGCATACCGCCCTGGCAGGGCGGCTGGGGGTGAGCGAGGCGCTGCTGGAGGCGATGTATCATCTGGACCAGCACGCTCACGAGTTTTCGACGCGGGAACTGGCGGCGCTGCGGTTTTGTGAGTTGATGACGACGGACGCGCGCGAGGTGACAGAGGATGTGTGGGGGGCGCTGCAAGCGTCTTTTGATGATGGTGAGATTCTTGAACTGGCGGCGGTGATCGGGCTGATGAATGATCTGAATCGCTTCGCGGATGCGTTGAAGATTGCCGTGGAGCGGAGGCGCAAGCATGGCTGAAGAATACGAGGGCGAGAGACTCCGGGCGCTCTTGCTTGATCTGGGCGAACTTTCGGAGTATTTGCATGGGCGCGGGCAGAATGCGTATACGCTGGCGCAGCGTTTTCTGGAGAATGCCCGCCGCGATCAGGATCAGAAGACGAAGGCGTTTGATGAGCAGCAGGCCAGGATGCTGGATTATCAACGCTATATCTGGTATGAGATTGCGGGGCTGGTTGAGAAGCTGGTGAGCAAGTATGAGGGAGGCGGCGAGCCAGCCCGCGATGAGCAGAGCGGCGCAGCGCGCGAGGAGGAGCAGCATGGCAAGCAAGAGACGGCGGGCTAATTCGTCGGCCAGTTCAGATGGGTCAGCCTCATCTCCGCAGGCGGGACGGGGGTCGGCCACGCGCGCGAATGCGATGCTGGGTACGCTGCGTCTGGCGGCGCTGATGAGCGCGACGATTGTGGCGCTGGCGGTGTTTGAGCTGCTTCAGCAGCCCATTGGCTTCTGGCCCGCGCTGGGCGCTGGCTTTGTGGCAGGCACTCTTGCGCGGGCGGCGTTTGTGTGGCTGGAGCGTGTCTGGCTGCGGGCGGCGGCTCGCCGGGCGCAGGCGCGGGAGGCCAGGCGCGCTGAGGAGCAGACGAAGACAGGGGAGAAATGAGAGGCAGCCAGGCTGGTTGTCAAAGTGGGCTGCGCGTGGTAAGGTAGGGCCAGCATTATCAAAGCCAGCGGGGGAAATGGGTGTCTGCAAGTAACTATCAAGCTGTTCTGCGCAGCCCTTCTTTTTTGCAGTTGTGGAGCGCGCAGTTTCTAGGACAGCTCGGCCAGAATATCGTGAACTTTGCGCTGATCGTGCTGGTCAATGTGCAGACCGGCTCTACGCTTGCGGGTGGGCTGCTGGTCATTTTGTTTAGCATTCCGGCGATTCTGTTGGGGCCGCTGCCAGGGATTGTCGTGGACCGCGTGGGCCGCTGGTGGGTTCTGTGGCTGGCGAATTTGCTGCGCACGCTGCTGGGGCTGGGCGTGGGCCTGGCGCTGGCGTTCGTCTATGGCGGGGCGACGCATGGAGCCAGCAGCGGTGGGCTGGTGGCGCTGCTCTATTTCTTTTCGCTGAGCCTTTCGCTTTCGACGCGCTTCTATCTGCCAGCAGAGGCGACGGCCATCCCTAGCCTGGTGGGTTTGCGCGGTCTGACGCATGGCCTGTCGCTGTTTGGTGTGACGTTTGTGGTGGCGCAGGCGCTGGGGCTGATTGTGCTGGGGCCGCTGCTGTTTCAGGCTTTTGGCTGGCCCGCGCTCTTTTACGTCTGCGCGGGCGGCTTTGGTCTGGCGACGCTGCTGAGCCTGCTGTTGCCGCCGCGTCGGTTGGGTGTGGCGCATTATGGCGAGGGAGAAGAGGTGGAGCTTGTGGATGGGGCGCAGCATGAGGCGCTGCTGGCGACGCTGGAGGCGCAGAACGAGCGCCGCAGCTTGTGGCAGCAGTTGAAGGAGGGCTGGCAGCCCATCGCGCAGGACAGCCAGATGCTGGCAGCGGTGGTGCGCCTTTCGCTGGCGGGCGTGGTGATCGCGCTGGTGAGCGAGTTAGCGCCTAATTTTGTGGTGCAGGTGCTGCGCCGTCCGGCAGAAGACATCTCGCTTGTGCTGGCTCCGGCGGGGGTGGCGCTGGTTATCGGGGCGATTCTGGCTCCGCGACTTGCCAACAGGCTGGGTCAGCTTCGCCTGGCAGGGCTGGGTGTGGATGCGGTGACGCTGGCGGTAGTGATGCTGGCGCTGAATCGGCCCCTGGGTGATTTCTTGCATGTGCCCAATGGCCTCATTATTGTGCTGGCGGTTGGCGAGGCGTCGCTCCTGGGCTTTGCGCTCAACCTGATCTCTATTCCCTGCCAGGCGATTATGCAAGAGCGGGTTTTGCCGCGTCTGCGCGGAAACATTGTCGCGTTCCAGCAGGCGCTCTTTAATCTGGCGGCGGTTCCGATCCTGGTGGTGATTGGTCTGCTGGCGGATGACGTGGGCATCTCCTACGCGCTGCTGGCGGTGGCGGCTGGCTCTTTGCTGGCGGCGCGGCTGCATGTGCGCGAAAAGCGCGGCCCCAGGGAGCCGATAGGCGCGCCAGCCTCGGCGGGTGAACCCACTGATAGCCTGGCGCATTGATCGGCGTTGCAGCGCCTGCTCATATCAATCACCTGGCGGTTTTGTGAAGAAGACAACATCCATGTGGAAGGTACGAACCAACCAGGGAATAAAGGGAAGCACTCTGGTGAGTGAGGAGATGCGCCAGACTTTGGACTTGTGGTGATGCCTGATATAGCTCCCCTCTAAAAATGACATGGCCCCAAACTCGGCTGTAACATACCTTCGGACCTCGGCCTTAGACAAATAGATCGTGTGTTTCCTGAGATACTCCCAGTTTTTCTTAGCCACTTCCTTCCAACTCATGCCCTGTTGGAACGAGTTTCTTACCCCCAGTACGGCCCAAAATGCCAGGTAAGGATATGCTCGGATGACTGAGGCGAGTGGCACAAACACATGGCCTTCTACGGGCCGATACTTCGCGGGGAGGACGTGAAGACCCGCTCCGCCGGGTTTTAGCACTCTTTTTATCTCCGCAAGCGCTTGCGGCCAGTTCTGAACATGTTCGAAAACCTGCCAGCTTATTACCACGTCAAAGGCGTTGTCCTCGAAGGGGATGCGATAGCTGGTCAGGTCCATCGTGCCAAATACGGTTTCATTCTCTTGAATGAGACTCTCTTCTTGCAAACGCTTTTGAATGGCATCGTGGCGCGGGACAATATCCACTCCAAAGCTCTGTAACCCGCGCTTCCGCAAGGCGTATACCGCCTGGCCTTCTCCACATCCGAAATCAAGAATCCTGCAAGTGGATGTTATCTCTACGCCTTGATCCTGTAGCATAGCGAGCAGCATCTTTAGATAAGAGGCCGAGCGAGCTTGCTCTCTTTCCATGCCTTCCATACCGTTCCCCTGTCTTACATGGCCGCATTTCCTAACGATTATTCAAGAGCATGCGGCAGATGCCGTCCGTTGGTCTGCCAGAGCAGATTCAGGGCGCTCGTCTATCTGGTGAGCGCCCTGAATCTGCTCGGTATCGCTCTTTATTCCTTCATTCCTTCACGACTTTTTCACTCACGACTTTTTCAGCGGGCGCTTTCTGGCTGGCTACGGTGACTGGTTGTATCCTTCTAGGCTGCTGCTTGCGGCGCTCGGCAAACAGTTGTGGTACAGCCAGGAAGAGGAACAGGACAAACGAGATGATCGCTGTCAGGTCCGGTTCCAGCGGCCAGCGGTTCTGAATGAAGAAGAAGCCGCTTTTGGTGTCCACAAACTCCTGAAGGGTGTAGGCCCAGTTGAGGGCTGCGACGGCCAGGGCGAAAATCCAGTAGGTGAGGATAGCCAGCAGGCCAAAATAGCGCAGGAAGTTGACGGCATCGGGCAGGACCGCGCGGGCGCGGGTGAGGAGGGCGATGGAGATCGTGATCAGGATGAGCGCGATCAGGCCATAGCCGCCAATCTCCACCCAGCTTCTGAGCCACGTGAGGAAGGATGCGGCGAGGCTATTATCTCCGGTGGCGAGGTTCGTCCAGTTGGAGAAAGGGAACTTGCTGGGGTAGTGCAGGTATTCGTAGACGACGCCGCTCATAGCCGCGACAAATCCGGCCCCGACAAAGACGGCGAACGGCCAGAGCAGGTTGCGGATGGAGAGGGCGGCGCTGTCGGCTACCAGGCGCAGGGAGATGAGCGCGCGCTCCAGGCCGGCCAGGGCGGTGCGCGCGACGGATTCGCCAACAGCCAGTTCTACATCTTCCTGGGTGGTGGCGTCGTCGTCACCTCCGCCAACTTCGGCAAAGGATGGGGTGGAGAGGACGCTGGAGAGCGATTCACCAGGGTCAGCTGTGGTGAGGTCTCTGACGCTGGGCAGGGCCATGCTGCTCCGGGGAGTGATGGTTGGCAGCTTGCCGGTGCTGCCGGTGCTGTCCACAGCCTGGATTTCTTGCAAGCCCTGGCTGTAGGTGACGATCAAGAGCGAGATGGTGCTGATAGCAAAGAGCAGGGCGGCAATGGCGAGATCGAGCAGCGCCAGGGAGACGCCCGACGAGGTATTGCTGGGGTTGCCGCTGATTCTCAGGCTGGTCATCTGCGAGAAATTGGTGAAGAGCCAGGTAAGGTCGGGCGGAGTTCTGCCCGCCGCCTGAGCTTCGGGAATGACGCCGAGGGCGTAGCGGGCGATGACCAGATAGAGGAAGGGGAAGACGAACGCGCTGAAGAGGAAGATGATGGCGCCTGCCAGCAGATCACCGGAGGTATATTCGGTTTCGGCGATGGCGGCGTTCTCCTCCTCTTCGGCCAGGGTGTCGCTGAAGAGGGTAGGCAGGGGCTTGGTTTTGTCGCGCCGCATGCGGCGGCGGATGGTTTGGTAGAGCCAGAAGAGCACGAAGAGCGCGTTGGCGATGATGTAGGGCCAGGGGTTGGTGAAGAAGTTTTTCAGCGCGCGGGAGTTCTCGATGGCGGTGATAATATCGGGCCGGGCGGTCACGAGGCCAACGATCAGCAGCGCGGCGACGGTGACGCTCCAGATGACCCAACGCTGGACGTTTCGCCCGCGCAGGAAGGAGCCTTCCCATACGAGGATCAGCAGGCCGATGAAGCTGTAAAAGAGCCAGGGCTTATAGATGAAGACGGTGGCGAGAAAGCTGTTGCTGTTGTCAGGGCCGGTGGGCTGGGTAAAGGCGGTGACAAGGACAGCCGCAAAGGCCAGGAGCGCCAAGCTCACCAGCAGGGTGGTGGGGTATCTGACCAGTGCTCTCTGCTTCTGGACACAAAAGATGGTGGTGTCGGGGTGTGATTTGCCACAGTAGGGACACTTAAAGCTTTCCACGGAATCCTCCCCCTGGGGCTGAGCGGCCCCAGGTTGCTCACCAGGATAAATAAAAAAACAATTACCGCCACTAGCTTACCCCTGGCAGGCGTTGTTGTCAATCAGTATCCTTGCCGATGGTAGGCGTTGTTGTCACTCAGTATCCCTGCCGACGCTGCTGCATATCACGCAGCCAGATTTGACCGACCGGGGTGATGCGATAGCGTTGGGCGGCCAGAATGCCCTGACCGGCCAGGGCGACCACACCAGGCGAGGCGCTCTGCGGTATGGTATGTAGGTCTTGTTTGGATTCGACAAACCCCTGGACGGCGAGGCGAGTGAGTGAACGTTGGACCTGGCTCAAGCGGGCATACTCGGCTGAAGCCTCGCTCGCGGCAAGGCGTTGGGCGATCTCGAACAAGGAGAGCGCAAGATCGAGGGGCTGCTCTTGCGCGCTCCCCAGCGAGCGATCTGCTGGCGCTTGCCTGGTGGAGAGCGTCTGAAGGATCAGCATATCTTCTTGCTCTTCACGCTGGCGTTTTGCCTCTGAGCCAGCAGGTTCTCCGCGCTGGGCAGGCGACTCTTCTGCGGCGAGGCTCTGTGGGCCAGACCCTGGCGCTCTGCTAGGATGGTAGGGCGCGGACCCTTTTGCGCCTGCGGCAGAAGGGTGCTGCGGCAGGGGACCGGAGCGGCGGGCAGCGACAAAGCGCACCAGTATCCGGCAGGCGGATGCGCCTCGATACTGGCATTCCATCTCGCGGACTTCGAGCGGTTCGTTGAAATAGCGACTCACGCCATCAAGCACGCCTCGCAGGAAGTGGCAGAGGTGGCGCGGGCTATCATAGATGATTTCGAGGAGTTCGGGGGTATGATTGATGTACTGCAATCTCGGCAGGCTGGCTCCCTTGAGGGTGTTCCCCAGATGCTGGTGAATCATCGGTACATGCTCCAGGAAGCTGCGCGCCGAGGAGTGGCCCTCCAGAAAGGCGCGGTAATTTTGGCGCGTGAGGGGGGCATTCAGGAAATAGACCCCAAAGCGATAGAGCAGGTCGTCGAGCGCCCGCCCCTCATAATCAGCGATAGCCTGGAGGAGCTTTGTCGTCACCTGATCGGGATAGGGCTGGGTGGCAAGCGGAGGCCCCTGAATGCCTGCCATCTGTCGAATCAGGCGCAGGCTCTGAGCGCCAGCAGTTTCGCTGACGTAGGCTTCGAGAAGCAGATGGATAAACCCTTGCATGCTGGTCCCCCTTTGTCAGGGCCAATCCAGGTCTGCTGGTCCCGCGCGGTGCAGAGGAGACGAGGAAAGCTGCGGTAGGGACCGACGCGCCGTGGCGCCCATTACCATTGTTCTTTCTTCCTGGTAGTGGGAAACGCGCTGCTTCTTGCAATCGGGTGGTGAGAGCAAGTATAGCATAAAAACCAGTCAGGAGCAAATCCGCTGCTTCACGATGCGCGCGCTATCTTGTCCAGCCAGGTCAGCCCTTGCTGGATGTTCCAGGCGCGCACGCCGAGCGCGAGTTCGGCTTTTTCGACGCGCAGACCGCTGAGCAGCGGGCGGCGGGCAAGCTGGCCGAGGTCGGCGCTGTGCAGCGGCGTGACCAGGGCGCGATCCAGCCCGAAGTGATCAGCAACGGCGAGCGCCAGCGCGTAGCGGGTGATGAGTTCGCCGCCAGCCAGATGGAAGAGGCCCACCGCGCGGCGCGCTGCCGCTGCTATCAGCATTTCGGCCAGGTTGGCGGCGGCAGTGGGGGTGTTTTGCTGGTCGGTGACAGCGCGGATGTGTTTGCCCGCGCGCAGGTCGTTCACCATGCTCTCTACAAAATTGGTCCGGCCAGCAGGGTTTACGCCATAGACCAGCGCGGTACGGCAGATCGCCAGCCCGACGCGCCCGGCGCAGATGTCGCTTACTACGCGCTCGGCTTCCAGCTTGGTTTCGCCGTAATAATTGACCGGATGAGGCGCTGCCGTCTCGTCATATGGGCCAGGGTTCGCCTCGGAGCCGTCGAAGACATAATCGGTTGAGACGTGGATGCAATGCGCGCCAACTGCGGCGCTGGCCCGCGCCAGATTGGCCGCGCCCTCCACGTTGGCGGCGCGCGCCAGCGCGTGGTCGCGCTCGCAGGCGTCCACGTCGGCAATCGCCGCCGAATGGATGACGACGGCTGGCCGCGCCTCGCGCAGCGCCCGCGCCAGCCGCTCGGCCTCGCCCAGATCGGCCTGCCAGGCGCGGATGCGCGGGTTCCCATCGAAAGGCGCTGGCAGGGGTCGGCGCGTCAGGGCGTGGACCTCTTCGTTAGTCGTGTCCAGCAGCGCCGCCAGCACATAGCGGCCCACCAGTCCGGTGACGCCGCTCACCAGGATACCAGCCATCGCGCACCCTCCTCATTGCAGGCTTTCGATCAAGACAGATAGCGGCAGTATAAGCGCGATGGGTGGAGGAGTGCAACTTCCTCGCCAGCAAAATGTTACATTTCTGCTGTGGTTGCGCCTGCTGGCCCCCTAACGCCGCCAGGCGGGCCGCGCGCGTGGCTCCAGAAACTCCAGAAAATCCTGCGCGCCGGGGGCGCGCTCAACGGGCGGCGCGGCGGGGTCGGCAGTGGGCACGGCGGGCGACCAGCGGCACGCGATGCGCCCTTCGCGCAGCAGTTCCAGGAGCGCGGCGTCGTGATCGGCGGCGCTGAACTGGCCGAAATGGTCCAGCACGAGCAGAGGCTTGAGGTCCGGCCAGAGGCGCGCGCGGCGCAGGCGGCCCAGCGTGTGCAGTTCTTCTTTCAGCGCGGCCCAGGCGGCGGCGCGGGCCGTTTCGCGTCGGCGGGCAAACCAGCCTCCCTGCAACGCTCGCGTTTCGCGCTCGCGGGCGAGGCGGGCCTGTTCGGCGCAGAGGAAATCGTTGAGCAGCGCGACGCTGGCATATTGGCGCGAGGCAAAGAGCAGCAGGCGGCGTGGCGCAGACGTAGGCAGGTCGTCCAGCGTCGCCACGCAGACGTAGAGGAAGTGCGATTTCAAGAGGCCGCGCAGCATCTCCAGGGTGCGCCGCACTTTTTCGGCGCTCTTGCCTGGGCCGGTCCAGGTCGTTTTCCAGGTGTCCGAGCGCAGCAGAGCGGTCAGCGCGGGCGGCGCTTGTCCGGCCAGATCTCCGGCGGCCAGTTGTTCCAGCCGCGCGGTGGAGATGGTCAGCAGGAGTTCGGTAGGCGCCTGGCGCTGGCAGAGCGGCAAAAGCTCTTCAGCCGTCAGCGGGGGCGCGGCGAAGGGATTCAGCAGCAGCAGCGCCGGAGCAGTGTCCAGCGCCGCCAGCAGGTCTTCGCGCGGCATGGCGGCCAGCGTCTCGCTGCTGGCGGGCTGAAGCTGATCGCGGGTTCGGCGCCCGTTCCGCTGCGCGCCTGACGCCGGGTCGCTGGCCGGTTCGGCGGCGGGTTTGGGCGCTTTGTCTGTGGCTTTGCGCGCCTCCAGCCGAACGCCGCGCAGCCTGAAGTTGGAGGCCGCCAGCGCCTCGGCGGTCTGGACGAAGGCGGCGCTGCCTGAATCGCCGCGCAGGCTCCGACCAGCCGAAGTCAGGCCATCAATCCACCAGCAGGAGCGATGCAGACGGCTGGCGGCCAGGGCATGGCAATAGGGCGCGACAAAGCCTGGCAGCAGGCGAGCCGCCCAGGCTTCCCAGGCCGCGCGCTCGCCGGTTCCGGGGACAGTGACGCCGCGCCTGGGGGGCCTCTGTGGCTCGCCCGCCTGGGTATCAAGTTCATCAAAGAGGCTGTGCTGGGCCACGCGGTTAGACCTTTTCTGGCAGGCAATGTAATGACTCTCGCTCGATTCCAGCCTACCACAGCAGGCTCAGGCCGTCAATGCCGCCAGCGCCTGCGAGGTTCTACCAAATCTGAGGTGTTGGCAAGCGCGGCATGCCACTGGTAGCGCCGCCGTCCCGGCGGCTCACCGTTGGCCTGCTGGTGCGTGGCCTGGAGGGCGAACGCGCGCCCTGGCGCAGCGGTGGCCGCCGGGACGGCGGCGCTACCAGTAGCAACCACCGATCATTGGTGGAGCCAGCGCCTTTGGAGCAGAAAAGCAGCCGCGCCGGAACATGAACCTTCCGGCGCGGCTCAGAGTAGTCAGTTTTCAGGGATGTTACCATACGACAGATCAATCGAACGAGTAGGAACAGGCGCCAGCGCCTCACAGTCCATCAGAACCAGACAGGCAAGTCAGAGATGCTGCCCAAAATAACCTGGTGTTTCTATCGCTTGCTTACGGCCTGTGTGTCCAATTGGACCAGCACGCAGGCCGACTACTGCCAAAAATAGGGTGATGTGTTGGGAACAGTCAAAAGATGTCTCTGTCAGGAGAAGCGCTGGAGCGTCAAACACGCGGTTCCAAAATAAGAGGTTAGACAGATTTTTTTCGCCGTTTGGCTGCGCCACCTAACTTGCCAATCCGGCTGTAGAAATCCGCATCCTGGCTGGATTTGGTGGCATTGCCCCCCTTTTTGCCCATCTGCGAGAAGTGGTCGGGGCCGTATTTGTCAACGTTGGCTCGCCCGCCTTTCTTCGCAATGGCGCGGTAGTAATCGCTTCCGCGCTTGTCTTTGAGCGCGGTACCTCCGAGCTTTCCGATGCGCCGATAGTAGTCTTCGCCGTACTTGTCGCGCACGGCGCTGCCACCCTTGCGCCCAGCCTCAGAGGTAGTCATGGCAACCTTGATCTCTTCAGCCATGCACCAATCCCCTTCTTCCCAGGTTCTTCCCAGGCAGCAATTTCTGGCAGGCAATCTGCCTGTCAATGGGCCTAGTATACTCAGGTTTAGCGCGAAAGTCAACCACACAGTACTTTATCGTGCGGGCTGGTGAATCTGGTATAATGTCGGTACCGGCTCACGCGCGCCCCCCGTCTCTTTTTCAGAAAGGACCGCTTTCGTGGCTGATGTTATGCGCTTTACCGTCCTTGACAAACAGGGTACCGTCAGCTTTGTCATTCACAGTTCCGCGCTGACAGCCCTGGTCGCGGCATGCGCGGAAGACCCCTCTTCGCTGCGCGAATTGCTGGACTCGACCCGGCGCTATGATCGCATCCTGCGCGATTACGTTCTGAACGGCCTGGCAGTGTTCGACGAGCATAATCTGCCTGACGATCATCAGCATATTCACCGCCAGCTTGACAGCCTTCCTGCTCAGGAGACGCCTGTTTTCCGTGTCGTGGATGAGCGCACCCGCGATGTCAGTTTGGAAAGTGTCAAAGCGGGCGTGGTCCTGTTTAATTTGCCACGCAAGCGCATCGTGTTGATTCAGAATATGTACGATGCTATCGAGCGCGCTGGCACAGTGAACTATCACAACGGGCGATTTCTCAGCCGCCGGGAGTTCGAGTATGAACTTCCGGCGAACTGGTCCATTGTCCCATAACGAGGAGTGAAAAGGGTATGGCTCTGAGCCTTGAGCAATTTCAGGAGCGGCTGCGCGTTTGGAGCGCCCGCGCCGTGCATGAAGCGGTCAATTCGGATGGCGCGATTGCCGAAAGCTGGCGCGGCCAGCAGCGCGTGCTGGGCGCGATAGCGATGTATATGGAAGGCGAGGGCGCGCGCTATACTCCCACGCAGGTGCGCCAGCGTCTGATTGATGACCGCGAGGCAGCACGCCGCGCCTGGGAGGCCATAAAAGACCAGCGCCAGGTCGCTGCCTTGTCGGGCGAGGTCGCGGCTTATGATCTGGTCCTGACCCTGCTCAAAGATGCTCGCCGCACCTGGAGCGCGCCCGCATCGGCCAGCCCGGCGCGGCTGTAGGACGCAGCAGCATTCACAACATGGGTCATCCCGAATTTTCTAGACCGTCTTGGTCAATGCTCCTGGCTGGTGGCTTCGCTGGCGGAAAGCCGCACCGGACCGAGCGGAGCGCCGCCGTCCCGGCGGCTGAACGCCTCACTGGCGACCAGGGCTGCCCGTTCAGCGTTTCCACGTGCCAGCGTTTGGCCGCCGGGACGGCGGCGCTACACAGGCGGCCTTCGCGCATCCTGCCAGCAAAACAACACAGCAGAGAAAATTCGGGATGACTCATGTTATCGCTCTGGCCCGCTCTTCTCTTGCTTCTGCCAACTCTATGGTCTATATCGTGCAAGTGCTGCCGCGTCCAGCAAGATGTTCCCGCGATGGCCTGAATAGATTTGGAAAAGAGTAAGGAGAAGACTGTGCTACTAAAACAGCATGCCTGGAATGACCGTCGTGTCGCGCTTGCGCTCAGCATTGTTTGCCTGGCAGGGTTTCTCCTTGCCGGATGTGGTTCGAGCGGTTCGTCAGCGGCGAAGACGACACCCACGCCCACTACTCGTTCCGCCGCTGCTGTCCCCGCTGGATTCACGATATACAAGAATGCGGATTTCAGCCTGTCCTATCCGACGAAGTGGGTCAAACAGAACCCCGCGAACGGGACCGGCGTGCAATACCAGGGGCCAACCAATCAGATTTTTGTGGTCGCCAGCCTGGGCAAACTCCAGAACACCCCTGAGACGTTTGACGCGGCATTTTGCAGCCTGGCAGGTTTCGGCGGGACATCGGCAGGCGCTCCCAAGAAGGTGACGATCAATGGAGAAACCTGGACCCAGCAGCAATGCAGCGATCCGAAGGGCAGCAAGAGCGCCGTTGTAGAATCAACGGTCTACGATACGCAGTTCTATTACATGGCCTACGGTTCGCCCTCGGCAAGCTTCCAGACGAACAGGTCGCAATACTTCAATACGATGGAGCAGAGCTTTACGTTCCTCGCCTAGCTTCCTTCTGGCGGCCCATTCCCGTGAAAGCGCCCCTTGCCAGGATAGCTCAATGGGCTTAGAATACGATGCAGGGGGAGCGCGAGACCCTTTTGCCAACCGGCGCCTCCCCCGCATCGTTCTCCTAGCACCTTCACAGGAGGGGATTGCATGGGTATGACACAGGATGGCCTGTCCTTCTGGCAGGCCGAGGCTGTTGGCGAACCGCTGCTTGAAGCGACCATCGGAGACCTCTTAGATCAGCGCGCAGAGGAATTGACGACCCAGGAAGCTGTGGTGTATTCCGGGTATCCTGAGTTCGGCGGGGCGCTGGATATTCGCTGGACATACCAGCAGTATCGTGATCAGGCGAATATGGTGGCGCGCGGCCTGCTGGCGCTGGGGCTGCAAAAGGGCGACCATGTTGCTATCTGGGCGGCCAATGTGCCAGAATGGCCGCTGCTTCAGATGGCCGCCGCCAAAGCGGGGCTGGTGCTGGTGACGGTGAATCCGGTGCTGCGGGCGGCGGAGATCGAATATCTTCTCAAGCAAGGGGATATTCGCGCGCTGTTCTTTATGGCGCAAATCCGCGATCACAATTGCCTGGAAACGATGCGGGCGATGACCACGCCTGGCGCGAAGAACGGCGAGGTGACGAGCGAGCGGCTCCCCAAACTGCGCCATCTCTGCCTGGTGGGCGCACCCCCGGCGGGGCTGCTGGAGAGCCAGGAGTGGCGTCCGACGGTCTTCCGCGAGGTAGCGGGCGCTGGCATGGGGGTCAGCGCCGCCGCGCTGGCCGAACGGCAGGCTTCGATCACGCCGAACGATCCGGCGATGATTCTGTACACCTCTGGTACGACGGGCTTTCCCAAGGGCGCGGTGCTGACCCATTATAATCTGGTCAACGAGGCGATGACCATTGCCAGCCGCCTGAAGTTGGAGCATGGCTCGCGTTCGTGCGTGATGGTGCCGTTCTTCCATGTCTTTGGCTGCGTAGGCTACACGCTGGCCGGTCTGTATCTTGGCGGCACGATTCACCCGCTGCTGGCGTATGATCCGCTGAAGGCGATGCAGATCATCAGCAGCGAACGCTGCAATTTCTCCGGCGGGGTGCCGACGATGCTGCTGGCGATGCTCCAGCATCCCGATTTTGGCAAGTATGATCTTTCTTCGCTCAATGGGGTGGTCTGCGCGGGCGCTCCGGTGCCGGTGGCGTTGATGGAGCAGGTGAAGGAGCGCATCGGCGCGGATGTGATTATTGCTTTTGGACAGACGGAGAATACCGGAGCGATTACGCTGACGCTGCGCGATGACCCGTTCGAGCTAAAGGCGGCAACGGTTGGCATTCCGCTGCCCTATGTGGATGTGAAGATCATTGACCCGGCGACAGGCGAGGTTGTGCCGGTTGGCGAGCGCGGCGAACTCTGCGCGCGTGGCTGGCTGGTCATGGCGGGCTACTACAATATGCCCGAACGCTCCGCCGAGGCGGTGGATAAAGATCGCTGGCTGCATACCGGCGATCTGGCGACGATCAACCGCGATGGCTATATCAATATTGTCGGGCGCATCAAGGATATGGTCATTCGCGGCGGGGAGAATATTTTCCCTGCCGAGATCGAAGCGTTTTTGATTCGCCATCCGAAAGTTGCCGACGTGGCTGTGCTGGGCGTACCCGATGCCTTCTTTGGCGAGGAACTGCTGGCGGTGGTGATGCCCAAGGCAGGCGTGGAGATCAGCGAAGAGGAACTGCGCGACTTCTGCAAGGATCAGATCAGCAGGCAGAAAATCCCGCGCTACATCAAGTTTACCGACGCCTATCCGATGACGGCCAGCGGGAAGGTGCAGAAGTTCATCCTGCGCGAGCAGGCCATCAAGGAGTTGGGGTTGGAGGCAGTGGCGCAGCAGCGCACAGCATAGCCGGACGCGCGATCAGCCAGGAGGAAACGATGCGTTACGCAAAAGGCATCCTTGGAGTAGTCTCGTTTGGGGTGTGCGTCGTCGTCGGGACTTTCATTCCCATCGGGAATGGCAGCGCCGTCGTTATTGGCGCCGTCGTTGGCCTGTTCCTCTGTTATCTGGTCCTGAGCCGGAAGCGCCTCTGGTTCACTTCTTCTGAAGCCGACGGAGACAGCGGGGAAGTGAACGAAAGGGCGATCAGAGAGAAAACCCCGAGCATTCAGGAGGCTCATGCCCGCGATGCAGCCATCGTAGAGCAATTGAAGAACCCTCATTAGTGAAGCATCAACCGAGAGGCGCGCTGCCAACGAGTGCGAACGCTCGCTCAGGCCAGCGCTGTGCCGCCAGGGACGGCGGCGGTACACGCGGCTGCGCCTGGCCTGTGCCAGCCGCGTGTACCGCCAGCCTCCGTGCTGGCGTGGGTGGGGTAGGGTTGGTCCCTGCTCTGCAAGATACCAGGAAGAACGATGAGCGTCGTGCTGATTGGCGGCGCTTTCTGATCCTGGTTCGGGTGGTTCTGCAAAGGAGGCGGCGCGGATGAAGACGATCACCTTGCCCGTCAAGGGGCTGAATGTCGCCGGATGCGCCCGCGAGATCGAGAAACACCTGGGAAAACAGGCGGGCGTCAGTCGGGTCGAGGCCAGCTACGCGACACAAACCGTCACCATCACCTACGATGAGGCGCGCCTGAGCGAGACTTTCCTGCGTGAGCAGGTCCGGTACTGCGGCTTTGCCTGCGGAGCGCCTGCGCGTCTCGCGCCGACTCCCCCGGTCATGGTCCGAGATGGAGGAACTTCTGCGCGGGAGAGGCTGCCCGAACAGCATGGCATGCGCCACGAGATGCCGCCGGAACATGCGGAGATGCCTCATGAGATGCCGCCGGAGCATGCAGGGATGCGCCATGACATGATGGATCATGACATGAGCGATCCGATGATGGCGCGCGCGATGGAGGCAGCGACTCGTAACCGCTTCTTCGTGGCGCTGGTCCTGACCATCCCGATCATTCTCTATTCGCCGCTGGGCGTGCATCTCTTTGGGCTGCGGCTGCCGACGCCCTTTGGGATCAGCCCCAACTGGGCGCTGCTCGTCTTGACGACGCCTGTCGTCTGGTGGGCGGGCTGGATGTTTCACGCGGGGGCGTGGCGGGCGCTGCGCAATCGGACGCTCAACATGAATGTGCTGGTGAGCCTGGGCGTGCTGGTGGCCTATTTCTTTAGCGTGTTTGCCACGGTATTTGCGCCCCAGGTGGAAACGAGCTATGATGCCGCCGCGATGCTGGTGACGTTTGTTCTCTTCGGCCACTGGATGGAGATGCGCAGCCGTCGCGGCTCTTCCGATGCGCTTAACGCGCTGCTGCGGCTGGCTCCGACTCAGGCGAACATCATCGGGCCGGATGGGCAGGTACAGACGGTCCCGGTGGAGCAGGCGCAGGTGGGCGATCTGCTGCTCTTGCGGCCTGGAGAGAAAGTGCCGGTGGATGGGCTGGTCACGGATGGGGCCAGCGCCATAGATGAAAGCATGGTGACGGGGGAGAGCTTACCCGTGAGCAAAAAGTCGGGCGATGAAGTGATCGGGGGGACGGTCAACGGGGCTGGCTCCTTGCGTTTCACCGCTACCAGGGTGGGCAGCGAAACAGCACTGGCGCAAATTGTCCAACTGGTGCAGGTGGCTCAGAACTCGAAAGCGCCCGCCCAGCGATTGGCCGACGCGGCGGCTGAGTGGCTGGTCCTGGCAGCGGTAAGCGCCGGGCTGCTGACCTTTCTGATCTGGTTCTTCTTGATTGGAGAAACCGCGCTTTTTGCCGTGACGCTGGCGGTGACAGCAGTGGTCATCGCGTGTCCTGACGCGCTGGGGCTGGCGACCCCGACGGCGGTGGCGGTGGGTACTGGCATCGGAGCCAGAAATGGTATCCTTATCAAGCACGCGACGGCGCTGGAGCAAGCGGCGAAGATTCAGGCGCTCGTCTTTGACAAGACCGGCACGCTGACCGAGGGCGCGCCAGCCGTGACCGATCTCGTACTCTTCGAGGCGGGCCGGGCTGGTGAACTGGATGAGCCGCGCTTCGTGCAGGTGGCGGCTACCGCTGAAGCCGATTCCGAACACCCGCTGGCTCGGACGGTTGTGGAAGAGGCGCAATCGCGCCACCTGCCAATGCTCCCGTATGAGCAGTTTGCGGCGATTGCCGGGGGTGGGGTTCGGGCGCTGGTTGAGGGCCGCGCAGTCCTCATCGGAACGCCCACATTGCTCGCCGATCACGACATCTGGCTGACAGAGCCAGACCAGGCGCAGATCGCTGCGCTACAGGGGCAGGGCAAGACGGTGATGGTCGTGGCGCTGGAGGGCCAGGCGGTGGGGGCTATCGCTGTGGCTGATCGGCTCCGGCCAACGTCTCGCCAGGCGGTGGCCGACCTTCAGGCGCTGGGCATTCAGGTGGCGCTGTTGACAGGGGATAACCAGGGGACGGCTGAGGCCGTTGGCCGCGAGGTGGGCATCAGCCGCGTCTTTGCGGGTGTGCTTCCGGTGGACAAAGCCCGCTATATCAAACAACTCCAGAGCGAAGGCTTCTTTACTGCGATGGTGGGAGACGGAGTGAATGACGCCCCGGCCCTGGCGCAAGCAGACCTGGGGATCGCTATCGGGGCTGGCACAGGGGTCGCCATCGAGACGGCTGAGGTCGTGCTGATGCGCAGCGATCCGCTGGATGTGCTGGCTGCGATTCGCCTCTCCAAAGCCGCTGTCAGAAAGATGAAGCAGAATCTGTTCTGGGCGGCCATCTACAACGTCCTGGCGATCCCCCTGGCCGGTGGCGCTCTGGCATCGCTGGGTATCCTGCTGAACCCCGCCGTCGGCGCGCTGGCGATGAGCGCCAGTTCGATCACGGTAGCCGTCAATGCTGTGCTGCTCAAGCGCGTGGAAAAGCACTTGAAAGCCGCCTGATTATATACAAACTCTTGTAGAGAAGGATGAGCGATGGTACAGACGATTTCAATTGGAAAGACGGACCTGAAGGTTCCCCCGCTGGGCCTGGGTACCTGGCAGTGGGGCGATAGGGGCATATGGCAGTATGGGGTTGGCTATGGGCAGAACGATGTGGAGGCGGCCTATCGGGAGAGCCGCGCGGCTGGCATCACCTTTTTTGATACGGCGGAGCTGTACGGCAGCGGCGTTTCCGAGCAGACGTTGGGGCCGCTGGTGCGCGCGGAGCAAGACGAGGTGACGGTTGCCACCAAGTTTGCGCCCTGGCCCTATCGGCTGACGGCGAAGACCCTGCCCGGTGCGCTGGATGGCAGCCTGAAGCGGCTGGGGCTGGCGCGGATCGATCTTTATCAGGTGCATTGGCCCTGGGGGTCGCCCATCAGGATCGAGGCGCTGATGGACGTAATGGCCGATCAAGTGGAGGCTGGCAAGATACGCGCGGTGGGCGTGAGCAACTACTCGGAAAAGCGGATGAGGCGGGCGCACGCGGCGCTGGCGAAGCGGGGCATTGCGCTGGCATCGAATCAGGTGGAGTACAGTCTGCTGCATCGCCAGCCAGAGCGCAGCGGGGTGCTGGCGGCGTGCCAGGAACTGGATGTGCGGCTCATTGCGTATAGTCCTCTGGCGAAGGGGGCGCTGACCGGCAAGTATCATGATGGGGCGACGGTGAGCGGCATACGGAAAAGGAATCGGTCCTTTCGTCCGGCGGGGCTGCAAGCTTCGGCCCCGCTCATCAAGCTGCTGGCCCAGGTTGGCGAGGCGCACGGCGGCAAAACGCCCGCGCAGGTTGCGCTGAACTGGCTGATTCACCAGGGCGCGCTGCCGATTCCGGGGGCTAAGAACGCTTCGCAGGCCGCCAGCAACGCCGGGGCGCTGGGCTGGGATCTGACCGATGAGGAGTGCGCGCAGATCAGCGAGGCAGCAAATAAGGCCATAGGTGGCTGACAGCAAGGCGCGAGCCACTCACCCGCACCCCTGGGGTGCGCGCGAGTGGCTCGCGTTCTCTCCCTGAAGTGCTGCGCAGCATTTAGCTGGCCCCCGTGATCTGGAAATTGTTGTAGGCTACTTCTGTACCGTCCCCGTTAGCAACAAGACCACTTTTCCCACTGGAGAAGGTGGTATCATCGGCTTTCCCTACTTTGGTTCCGTTGATATAGAACTCAAAGTGCGCGCCTTTTGCCTGGACGCGCAGGGTGTTGGTCGTGTTGAGTCCACCTTTGATGGCTGCATTCAGAGTGAAATGCACAAGCATGGACACTTTTTCGTTAACGACTTTGATGAAGACCCACTCGCTGTTGCCATCAATGTCGAACTCATACCAGTTGCTCTTGTTCGTTCGCCGGAAGACAATCCCGTAGGCATAACGGAGAGAACCTGCCACCTGCTTTGCCTGAACGGTGATATTCTCATCACCGAAATTGCCAGCCGGGGCAAAGCAGGCGAAGTTATTCTTGATATGGTAGGCGTTGTCGTGAAAGGAGCAGTGACTCTCTTCCGGCCAGCTATTGATATTGGAGGTCAGCGCATCTTGGAAGAGAATGGTTGCGCCTGCGGCTGTCCCTGGGAAGGGGGTGGCCGTAGCAACGCTCTTCTTGAGGTTTGCCTGCTGTTGCAGGCCGAGGAAAATGAGACCTCCCAGGCAGAGGGCAGCGCCGAAGGCTATCAATCCTACCGATAATCCCCCGTATAGGAAGATGCGCCTGGCGCGGCTGGTTTTGCGCGACGGCATTGCCGGAACTGGCCCTACGGCCTGCGAGAATCCAGGCTGGGGCCATTGGCCGCCATATTCCTGGCGATGTGCCGGGCCGCTGTATCGTTGGCCGCTGTAGGGCTGATCCTCATAAGGCTGGCTGCCGTAGCGGGGAAAAGAGGCTCCAGAGGGCCGATAGGGTGATTCTGGAGGACGCTGCTCGTAGTCCTGCGCGCGGTCTGTATCGAATTGGGGCTGGCCGCAGCGCGGGCAGATGCTGGTGTCGGGGTCGCTGATGTAGAGGCGGCAAGAAGGACAGATCATGATGATACCTCCCTGTATGATGGGGTAGTGCGGCTTGCATCTATCTTATAGAACGGTTAGCTGGTCGTTTAGTATCCAGGGCAGCAGGCTTTTTCCCTGACACTGTTTCGAGCCGCACACGGGAGCAGCGGGCGCCACACCCTGCCCCGCCCGCGCCAGCACGGAGGCGCAGCCGCGCGAGGCGAAGCCGAGAGTGCCGAGGCATAGCCGAGGCAAGCGGCTGCGGGCGAAGCCTGGCGGTACAGGCAGCGGCCTCTTGCCTGTACGGTTCCACCACCTATCAGGGGGGCCACTTGTAGCGCCGCCTTCCAGGCGGCTGGACGCTGCGCCTGGGCGCGCGTGCGCCCGCCAGGCCACCGGACCAGCAGGCCAACGCTGGCCGCCAGGATGGCGGCGCTACAAGTACAGCCCTCAGCCTCTTGCCTGTACCGCCGTCTCGGCGGCCAACGCCTGGCCGCCTGGAAAGCGGCGCTACAGGTAAGTATCCAGCGCAGCGGTTGATACCCTAGCTTTGTGGCGACCACTGCAAGAGGCTGGCCTTGTCAACGAAGGCGCTGCCTGCGGATTTGCTGGCTACGGTGTAGATGGTGGATTGGCCGGAGTCGTTGTCACTGTTCAGGGCGAAGCTGGCCCCGTTGGGCGCCCAACTGATACCCAGCGGAGAGGTGATGCCGACGTGCGGCGAATAGGTGGTGAAGTTGGAGTCATCAACACCTTCAGTTATGGGGCCAACGGAGTTCTGGGTGTCCAGCAGCAGCGTCTGGCCGTCGGATGAGAAGCTCAGGGTGATGGTGTCGGTACCCTTGAAGGTGCTGAATGAGATCTCGTCATTGGTAAAGATGGGCGCGCGGTCGGTAGAGTCGTTGATGTTGATGTTCCAGAAGCCGTTATCCCAGTTGGGATCAGGTGTCGCCAGATTGAAGCCCATTAAGACACGCGAGCCATCGGGCGCAACATCCCAATTGACCTTGAGCGTTGAGGAGCCAGGAGGGGTAATGGCAACCGGCGTGCCTTCGGACCCCTGGGCAACGTCAAAGCGGTGTACCATGATCTGACGCAGGTTCGTGTCCAACTGTGAGTAATAGATGAAGCCGTTGGCGATCTTCACCTGTGTGGCGCTGTCAATCTCGGTGAGCTTGCTGGCGCTGCTGTTGGTGATGTCGGTTTTCCAGAACTGCATCTTGCCGCTCACCTGTTTGATGGCGATGACGGTCTTGTTATTGGCCCAGCCCAGCGAGGCGGCGGCTGAGGTGGCGGGGACATTCAGCGCCGAAAAATCGCCGCTGCTGGCGTCAATCACATAGTCAACCGGAGACCCCGTCCCTTTGACCTCGAAGGCCAGGTGTTTGCCGTCGGGCGACCATGCCAGCGCGCTGATGCTTTGCCCGCTGGTAGTTGGCAGGTGAGAGAGTTGTTGGGCGGCTTTGCCTGCCTGGGCAACCCAGACCTGTCCATCGCGCGCAAAGGCATAGGCAAAGGCGCTGCCTGGCTTGGGCGTCGGGGTGGGGGTGCCGGTTGGGGAAGGCGTTGGGGTTTGATTGGCGGTGGTGGGGATGGGCTGGCCGCAGGCGCCGAGCGCCAGCATGAGCAAGATGCTTAAAAGAAGGCCGCCGCGCGCGCGGCGGGCGGAACAACGCTGTATAAGACCAGGGATGCTTGACATGCGACTGAAAACCTCTCAGGGCGAGAATTGACCGCTTGTATTCTGCTGCTTCATCAGCGCGGTCCCGCGCTATACTCTAGCATACTTCGGGGTTTGTCGCAAGGGAACAAGGCTAGGCGGTGCAGGGCGTGTTGCCTGCGGGAAGCTGGAAGTCGAAACAGTAAGGGTTGGCGGCCTCGTTCCACCATTCGGTCATGAAGTGCAGGTGGGGGCCGGTAGAGTTGCCAGTTGAGCCTTCCTGCCCAATCTGCTGGCCGACGGTCACATAGTCAGCGGCCTTGACCATTGGCGGATGTTCCATGTGGCCGTACAGGGTGGAGAGGCCGTTGCAATGATTAATCTTGACCGACCAGCCCAGCCCCAGGGGATCCCAGCCGGCAAAGACGACCAGCCCGGCCTGAGCCGCAAGAATGGGCGCGCCCGCCGGGTTATCCATATCTACGCCGTTATGATACCAGGTGAACCCGCGCGCAAACTTGGCATTGGGGTTGGGCATAATCAACCCGAATGCCTGGCGGTGGGCTACGGTGTCGGAGTCTCCGGCGGGCGCGCAGATGTTGTTGGGGTCGGTTGGCCCGCTGAGCGTGTTCCAGGGGTTCGTGCCAAAGACGTTCCCCGATTTATCGGGGGGCGGGGGTGGAATGTTTACGACCCCAACCTGAGCGCCCTGGCCGTAGGTGGGATCGGTTGGGATTTTCAACTGCATGCCGACATAGAGTTGATCGGCGTCTTGCAAGCCATTCATCAAGAGGATGCCGTTGGGCGAAACCCTAAACTTGGTGGCGATGCTTTGCAGGCTATCCCCATAATGGACGATGTACCAGTTGTACTTGGGCTGGCTCGTGGCTGTGGGATGAGCCGAGAAACCGGCAAAGGTGGTGAAGGCGTTATAGACTTGATATTGGGTATCCAGCGGGGCAGCGGCCCAGGCGGTGGCGGTGAGGGTCAGCAAAGCAAGCATGATGATGGAGATCATCATGAGGAACGGGCGAGGTCGGTGGGCGCGTGGGGAGAAGGGTGTGTGGCCGAGGGCGCCGGGACGGGCGACATTGCCGCTGCCGGGAACCAGGACCGGCCCGGTGGCGCGCGGCTCCAGCGTCGCCAGTTCGCGGCTTTCGCCAGCGAGGTGTAGGAGCGCCGCGCCAATGATGCCTCGGTGGGCTGGGGGCTGGGGCGCTTCGTAAGGGGCCAGGGCGCGCTCCTCGGCGTCTTGCTCGTCCTGGTCATCCTCGTACCAGTCCTGCTCATCCTCCGCGCCAAACTCTTCCTGGGCTGCGTCGTAGGAGTTCTCTGCATCATCGAGATAGGGGACGTATGCCTCAGCGCCGGGGACGTCGTCTGTGCCTGTGACAGCGGGCGCGTCCTGGCCTGGCGAGGCGTCAGCGTCCAGATGGTCCTGGTTGGTGTCCTGGTTGACGGCGTAGGATGCGGCTGAGGCATCCTGCTGGTCCCAGCCGCTCATCTCATAGCGCGGGTCTTCCTGGACCTGCAAAGGCGTTTCGTCGTTCTGTCCACCGCTCTTTCCCCAGCGACCTTTTCCCCTTCGTAACATGGTGTCTATCCTCGATGATGAACCCGGATGCCTCTTTGATGGCCTGGCGAGCAGCGCGTCAAAGAGATACAGCTTATCCTTTGCATTCTTACAGTCTAGCCAGGAAAGCTGAAAAATGCAACCATGCTTCAATTGGGCTAGTACCATTGTACTGCTATCCTGACAGGTTTTGCGCCAGAATGTTTGCGGGACACCCACGCCCCCGCCGTTCGCCGCCAGGGACAGCGGCATAGGCGAGCAGCCTGGCGACTGGAGGTCGCGGCTGGAGGCTGCGCCGCAAAGCCTGCCTGCGCAGGCTGGGACAGAGACCCACTTGCAGAGTCAAAAATCATTAGCCGCCAGCCTACCGCTGCGCATAGAAAGCTACGACGCTGGCGGCCTGGCGAATGACGCGCTCGCGGAGTTCGGCTGGCTCCAGCACTTCAACCCAGTCGCCCAGCCCCAGCGCCATGCTGCATGCCTCTTCTATAGTCTCGAAGGTAGGATGCAGCGTCACCCAGCCGTCTGCGTCGGGCGGGCCGCCCTGGTCGAGCAGCGCGTGGGCGCCTTCGCCGAAGAAGTGTGGCAGGATGGGCATGGCTTCCGGCGCGAGGCGCAGCACGGCTGGATAGTGGGTGAAGGTGGCGCGAAGCCGGGCGCACCAATCCACCCAGTAGGCGGCCAGGTCGAAGTCATCGGGGCGCTCGAACGTTTCGTCGGTCAGCTCAACGGATTGCATGCGCGAGAGGCGATAGACGCGCATTTCGCCCGCTATCCGGCTGACCAGATACCAGACGTGAGTTTTGGCAACCAGGCCCAGCGGCTCGACCAGGCGTTCGTTGACGACGCGGCTGCGCGTGCGATAGCTCAGGCGCACTTTGCGTTCCTGCCAGACGGCTTCTTGCAGAATGCGCAGGTGGGGAACCTCTTCGACTTCCGGGGCGCTCCACGCTGCGGCGTCCAGATGCAGGCGCTGGCGCGCGCCTTCGGCGTCGGGCCGACGCGCTGAGGGCAGCGCGGCCAGCAGCTTGAGCAGGGCAACCTCCAGGGCTTTGTCTAAGCCCAGGTCGGCCAGGGGCCGGGGTACGCCCGAAAGGAGCAGGGTGCGCACATCGGACTCGTTCAGGCCGGTCAGGGTAGTACGATATTCGCCCAGCAGGGTGCAGCCGCCGCCTGGCCCACGTTCGGCATAGACGGGTATACCGGCGGCGCTGAGCGCCTCCAGGTCGCGGTAGATGGTGCGCTCTGAGACTTCCAGCTTTTCCGCCAACTTCTGCGCTGTGACACGTCGGTTGGCCTGCAAGAGCAACAGCATCGAAAGCAGCCGATCAGCACGCATCGCTCTTATCCCTTCGCCTTATTCAGCATGGCAATGTCATCTGGCAAATGATCAATGCCCTCAAACTCCTTTTGGTATCTTCTCGCGTAACTTCTGAGTTTCTCCTTCAACCATACCATACATTCCTGACAATAGATGTCAGGAATAGGCCAGTATACTGAGCTATGCTGATAAAGTGATCTCTCTGATGAAGACGCGAAGAGGAGACGCACATTTGAGCATCTGGAAGGAGTGAACGATGCGTTACGCGCTTGATCTGCCGAACTTTGGGGATTGGGCCAATCCGCGCACGCTGGCCGAACTGGCGCGCGAAGCCGAAGAGGCCGGGTGGGATGGCTTCTTTCTCTGGGACCATCTGCAAGCCTTTCCGGCAGCGCCTTTTGCCGACCCCTGGGTGGCGCTGGCGGCGATGGCCCAGCATACGCAGCGTATCCGGCTGGGTACGATGGTGACGCCGCTGCCGCGCCGTCGTCCCTGGAAGCTGGCCCGCGAGACGGTGAGCGTCGATCAGCTTTCTGGTGGGCGGCTGGTGCTGGGCGTGGGGATCGGTGTCGATCAGTGGCGCGAGTACAGCGCCTTTGGCGAGCCAGGCGATGACGCGCTGCACGGGGCAATGCTGGATGAAGGGTTGGAGGTGCTGACGGGCCTGTGGAGCGGCGAGCCGTTCAGCTTCCAGGGGCAGCACTATCAAGCGCAAGATGTCTGCTTCCTGCCGACGCCAGCGCAGCAGCCGCGCATTCCTATCTGGGTAGCGGGTTTCTGGCCGCACAAGAAGCCGTTCCGACGAGCGGCGCGCTGGGATGGGGTCTTTCCCCTCATGCACGATACACAGATGATGCCTGCTGATGTGCGCGCCATGCTGGCCTATATCCGGCAGTATCGAACAAGCGCGGAGCCGTTTGATGTTGTTGCCGTCGGGTGGGCTTACGAGCATGGCAAGGAGGCGGGCGACGCGCTGCTGGCCGAATACGCCGAGGCTGGCGTGACATGGTGGCTGGAGGGCTTTCGCGAGCAGGATACCACCGCTGATGTGCGCGCCGGTATTCAGCAGGGGCCACCGCGCGTCTGAGCGTTCAGGAAGAGAGCGCCCACAACGTCCGCAGGCGGTTAAAACCGCGCCTGGCGGCTGCGCCACCAAGCTTGCCTCCGGCAACGGGTGCTTGCCTCGGCTATACCTCGGCATTCTCGCTCCCGTTGGTCGCTCGCGCACCCGTGCCTGTGCAGGCTCCCCCACCCGCGTCGGCGCGGCGCGTTACTTGTAGCGCCGCCTTCCAGGCGGCCAACGATTCGCCCTGGCGAACGCCGCGCCTATTGGGCGGGAAGTTCACTTGTAGCGCCGCCTTCCAGGCGGCCAACGCTTCGCCCTGGCGAGCGTTCGCCCTCCAGGCCACCATACCAGCAGGCCAGCGGTGGCCGCCAGGATGGCGGCGCTACAGGTGGTCCAGTGGTCCTACGCCGCTTGACAGAGGAGAGCCAGGCAGGTATACTCTTCTTACTCGGTTCACATTTGGGTGGGCTGAGGTTCCGCTGGAACGGCATGACGCGGCAGTGATGAAGTCACCGCCGCGCCATTCCCCCCAGACCTGGCAACACCAGGAATGGGGCTGGAGGCATTCTATCACCGGCTATTATGCTCACTTGGTAGTTCGCTTCACGGCCTCTTCCTGAACCACGACTGGGCTGCCATTTGTCGGAGAGGGCGACGCGCATCATCCGCGCGCCCTCGAAGGCAAGTTTCGCGTCCATCGTCGCGCCAGGAAGGGGCCGTTTCGGCAGCGTGAGTCACGCGACTCACGAAGTCGAAAGGAGCGTGCTCCGATGGCTATTCTCGGTGGTCCCCCCCCTCGTCCGTCGTTTCCCTCTGGTCGCTATCTCCACACCAACCCGCTGCGCCGGGAGGCGGGCTTGCGCCTGCTGAGTGGACCGCTGCCCGCGCCGCTGCGTGCGCGGCTCCTGCGTGCCTGGAGGCGACCGGCGTTGTTCAG
>DATBHW010000070.1 GCA_036557285.1 Ktedonobacterales bacterium | reverse complement strand
AGCGCCGCCTGGAAGGCGGCCAGCGTTGAGCCGCCTTCCAGGCGGCGCTACAAGTAACACGTCTCGCTTGCCACCACCTCATTTTTTGGTGGAACCCTGGCGTATTTGCGTTGCCCAACCAGCGGTTGTAGAATGCACTGTGCGGCAGATGCCGCCTCCAACCCCCTCCGCTTCCTCATCGCCCAGGGCGTGAACCAATAGAACAGAGGAGTTCATGTATGTCAAGCGATTTTCGCTCCATCCAGGGCGGCGTCACCGCTCCGCCAGGATTCAAGGCCGGCTCTACCTCCGCTGGCATTAAAGCTGATCCAGATACCCGCGACGTGGCTTTACTTGCTTCCGATACGCTCTGCGCCGTCGCCGGAACCTTCACCACCAGCCGCGCCCCAGCCGCGCCCGTTTTGCTCTGCAAAGAGCATCTGCTTGCCACGGGCGGCCACGCGCAGGCGCTTGTCATGAACAGCGGCAACGCCAACTGCTCCAACGGCGAGCGCGGCATGATTGACGCCCGCCGCATGGCTGATCTGGCCGCCAAAAAGCTAGACATCGCTCCCCAGCATGTCCTGGTGAGTTCCACCGGCATCATCGGGCGTCCGCTGCCTATGGAGAAGATCGAGCATGGCATCGCTCAGGTCGAACTGGCAGCAGATGGCGGGCATCTCTTCACCCTGGGCATCATGACCACCGATACACGCCCCAAAGAGATCGCCATCGAGTTCGCGCTTGGCGACAAGACGGTGCGCCTGGGCGGCACGACCAAGGGGTCCGGCATGATCTACCCCAATATGGCGACGATGCTCTGCTATCTGACCACGGATGCAGCCCTGGACCCTGCCTTTCAGCAAGACACGCTGCGGCGGGCCGTCAACGATTCGTTCAACATGATCTGCGTGGATGGCGACATGTCCACCAATGATACTGTCTTGCTTTTCGCTAACGGCGTGGCCGGAAACGAGCCGCTGACCGCCGACGCGCCGGGCGCGTCCGTCTTCGAGGCGGCGCTGCGCCATGTCACCCGCTATCTGGCCCGCGAGATGGCCCGCGACGGCGAAGGCGCGACGAAACTGATGGAAGTCGTTGTGCGCGGCGCGCGCACCGACGCCGACGCCCGCCGCGCCGCCCGCGCCCTGACCATTTCGCCCATCTGGCGCTGCGCCGTCTATGGCGAAGACCCCAACTGGGGCCGCGTGCTTTCCACGCTGGGCGCGTGCGGGGCCGAGATGAACCATGACCGGCTAGATGTCTCCTTTGGCGACGTAGCCGTAATGCGCAATGGCGTTGCTGCCGACTTCAAGCCAGAGGCGGCCAAAGCGGTGCTGGCCCAGGCCGAGTTTACCCTCACCGCTGATCTGCACGTCGGCTTCTACAGCGCCACCGCCTGGGGCTGCGACATGACTCACGGCTACATTGACGAGAACGCCACCTATCATCGCTAGCAGGATTATTGGTGTCGCCACTCGTAGCGCCTGCTACTCAACAGCGCGTCGCTGCCTGGCGAAACGTGCTATCATAGATAGCATACCAGCAACTTTTTAGAGTATGGAAGAGAAGAGCTATCTGCTGGAGGCGCGCTATGGACACGAACCCATTGAATCCTGAGAACCGCGAGGCATTGCTGCAAGAACTGGCGCTGCGTTTGACTACCTCTCCATTCGACCCACGCACACAAAACCCCCAACTCTTCGTTGGGCGCCTGCCGGAAAACCTGCCGTTCGAGCTTCCCATCCCAGAGGGCAGCAGGATCATCGGCAGCCTGGCGCGCAGCGCCACCCACATAGACATCGTATTGGATGTGCCGCTGCTGCCGGAGCAGACGCTCGCCTTCTATAAAGAGCAGTTGCAGGCGGCAGGCTGGGCCGAGCCAGAGCAGCCGATGGGCATACCCCAACACGGCGGCTTTGTACATTCTCATATGCTTGCGCTGAGCCACAGCGCTCTTTTCTGCAAGGGGCCACATGGCCCGGCGCTCCACATCACTGCCATGACGGAGCAGACTGGCGCCACTGGTGTGCGCCTGGACCTGAACCTGGATGAGCGCGAATCCCCCTGCGGCCACGCGGCAAGAATGCGCCGGGAGCGCATGCACAGGCCGGGCATGGAGCAGCTTATCCCGCCGCTAGCCCCGCCAGCGGGCGCGCGGCAGATGGGCGGTGGTGGCGGCGGCGGCAGCGATAGCTGGTATTCGTCGGCGACGCTGGAGGCCGACGCCGATCTCGCCACGCTTGCCGCCCATTACGCCACCCAGCTAGAACAGGGGGGATGGACGCGCACCGACGCCGGGCAGCATGGGCCGGTGGCCTGGCACGCCTGGACCTTCCAGGACGAAGACCAGGAACCCTGGCATGGCTTCTTCTTTATGCACCAGTCGCCAGGCAAGCCGCACGACTATGTTCTCTATCTGAGGATCGAATGGGCCAACAAGGGCGAGCAAAAGAGCGGCTGGTTCTCCTACACCTCCTTATCATAAGGCGCTGACCGGCAGCGTGATGATTGGCCTGGGGCTGCGGTTGGCCTCGCCAGACCGCCGCTAGCCTGATTGGCATGGGGGCGCTATAATCTTTCTTAGAACAACTGATGACCCAGGGCAGCAGGGAGCACTCCAGGGAAGGGGCTTGTGAAAGGTTGGCAAGTGAGTCAAACAGGCGTACCCCAGAAGCCCTCCTCCAGCGTATGGCGCATTCTGGCGCTCCTGCTGGCCGTTGGCCTCTCATCTTCCGCCGCGCTTCTGGCGAAATACGCGCTGGAAAGCTTGTCGCCGTTCACCGTGACCGCCCTGCGCATCTGGATTGCCGCACTGGTGATGCTGCCTATCGCTATCTGGAGCGTCCCTGGCGGCCTGCGCTGGCGCAGCTTTCTCAACGCCCTGCCCATGAGCCTCTGTTATGGACTGAACAGCATCTGCTTTGCGGTTGGCATCGGCTTCACTACCGCCCTCGCCGCCCAACTGATCTATATGCTGGTGCCAGTGCTGGCGTTGATCGGGGCCAGAATCTTCTTTCGAGAGGCGCTCACCCCGGCGAAAGTGCTGGGTACCACGCTGGGCATCACCGGCGTGGTCATCGTCCTGCTTGGCTCGGTGGAAGGGGGCCTGGGCAATTCGCTGGGTACGCCGATGGGCAACCTGTTTATCATCATTGCCGCGTTTGCCTGGACATCGTTCAGCCTGCTGGCCCAGCGCCAGAGCCGGTCTTATCATCCACTAGAGCTTGTCTGCTACGCGCTGCTGACCTGCGGGCTGCTTATGCCGCTGCTGGTCCTGCCAGATATTCTGCGCCAGCAGGCCATCCACGCCAACCTCACCTGGCTGGCGGTGCTTTCGGCAGTGGGGCTGGCGCTGCTCGTCTCGGTTGGCCGTGATACCGCTTTCCAATGGGGCATCCAGGGCAGCAGCGCCTTTGCCGCCAGTGCTATGGGGTTTGTCGCGCCGTTCTTGACCGTCGCCTATGCCATTCCCCTCCTGGGCGAACAACTCAGCATCAATCTGCTCATCAGCGGCGTCTTTATTCTGGTGGGCCTCATTTTTGCCGTCATTCTCCCTGCGCGACAGCAATATCGGGAGCGCGCCCTGGTAGAAGAACGCGCGGCCCCGCAAACAGCAGGCAATCCACCAGAAGGCGAGGCAGCGCCGCCTGCGCCGCCAGGATAGGCTGCAAGAGAAAGGAACCTCCCATGACTCAGAGCGCCCCAGCGCGCCGGATGAAACTTGGCCTGATTCCTTCCATTGATGAGGCGTCGGTGAACGGCCAGACGCCGCGCTACCGCGACCTGCAAGACACGGCGCAGGCGGCAGAGCAGGCTGGCTTCGACTCGCTCTGGCTGGCCGACCACCTGATCTTTCGCTTCCCTGGCAAAGACGAGCAGGGCTGCTGGGAGGTCTTCACCTTTCTGAGCGCGCTGGCCGCCGTCACCTCGCGCATGCAGCTTGGCCCGCTGGTGGCCTGCACGTCGTTTCGCAATCCAACCCTGATCGCCAAAATGGCCGACAGCCTCGACGAGATCAGCAATGGCCGCTTCATCCTGGGCCTGGGCGCGGGCTGGCACGAACCGGAATATCGCGCCTTTGGCTACCCCTTCGATCACCTCGCCAGCCGCTTCGAGGAGGCGCTGCACATCATTCTGCCCCTGCTGCGCGAGGGCCACGTTGATTTCGAGGGGAAATACTATCAGGCGCGCGAGGCTGTGCTGCGCCCGCGTGGCCCGTCCAAAGCTGGCCCGCCGATCTTGATCGGCGCTCGCCGCCCGCGTCTGTTGGAACTGACCGCGCGCTATGCCGACGCCTGGAACACTACCGCCTGGACGTTAGGCGCTGACCACGTTGCCAGCAAATATCCTGACTTGCTGGAAGCCTGTCAGAAGGTGGGGCGCGACCCGGCCACTATTGAGTTCACCGCCGCCGTTGGGGCGCGGCTGCTCGCGCCCGGCGAATCGAAGCCAGCGAACGCGCCGGAAATCACCGGCACGCCTGAAGAAGTCGCCGACATGCTGCGCAAGTTCATCGCCATCGGCGTCAAGCATTTGATCGTCGCCGTCGAGCCAGAAGGCGTCGTGGGCGTCGGGCGCTTCGCCCGCGTGATCGAACGGCTCGATCAGGGGTGAGGAGCCTCTACCAATCATAATACTCTAGCCGGTTGCGCGCAGTTCTTGCTCACGCCGTTCCTTGATGAGTTGGCGGAGTTTCTGAGCAAAGGGCGACACACTTTCCTGAGCGCGTTGCTTGACATACGCTATATCCTCGGCGATCTCGCGGTCAATCTCTTCTTTATGCTCATAGTAATAGTGCAAAGCAGCATACACTTCGGTCAAGGTGAGCGTGGGATAAACATCCTCGGAGACAATCTGCTCAGGTGTATACCCCTGGTGAATGCACTCAGCAATATCATGCACCGCGATCCGGTGGCCCGCAATGCGCAGCAATCCGCCGTACACACCGGGGGTGCGTACAATTCCTTTGATGTCGGTTTCTTGTGTCCCTGGAACTGGCGTAAACGCCTCGGCTTCTTTCTCTGGCTCAAGGCTCATGTTGTTCACCCCCTGGATAGCGTGCTATGCCGCTCTGGTGTTTCGCTCTGCCTAGAGCGTGACGCGCCCGTTGCCAGCGGGCATAGTGAAGCGCAGGAAGCCACCGTTTGCCAGGCGTGTACAGACAACGGCAATGATGAAGTAGATCAGCAGAAAGGCCGCGTAGCCAACCTCATTGACGGCAAAGGAAACCACCGAAAGCGGATGCGCCGCGCCCGGCAGAAGCCGCGCCCACGCGGGACCGAAGCCATCCGGCCCCACCAGCAGGTTCGCGCTGCCCAGGCCCAGCGCCACCACCACATCCACCAGCAGACACAGGCCCGCCAGCATCGGCCCCATCTTCCAAAAGCGCGCGCTCATCTTCTCGCGCTTCGTGGACACGACGCGCATGGCCGCCCAGACCGGCGGGGAAAACTGGAGCAAGAGCAGCAAGAAGAAGAAGGCAATGATCGCTGCGCCCGGCCAGGTGTCCCGCGCAACCATCTCCAGCAGCCGGAACGCCGCGAAGATGCTGACGCCCTCGATGACGGCGCGGGCATAGCTCGTTCGGCGGAAGATGCGCCCCTTAGCCGGTTTCTTGCGGGCATGCGCCGCTGGCGCAGAGGATGGCGCTGCCGCCTCGGCTGCTGGTGTATCGGTGGCCGGAGGCTGGATTTCGCCTATATCTGTATGCCTTGTATCTGTATTTTTGGCAGGAAGGGATGTTTCGCTCATGCCCGTATTATAGCGCATCCATGATGCTGCTGCTCGCAGGCGGTTAAAGCGGGCCGCTCGCCTTGCCGCCAGCAGACCGCATGCCCAGGCCCTCTTTCAGTTGCAGGCTGAGTATGCGTGTCCCCTGGACACAGCGTTTCCCTAGCTGGTGGGCCTGCGCGCAGCCCTGAGTCAGCCGCTCGCACAGATCGTGTTCCTGCTCCAGCAGCCTGCGCAGCCGCAGCGGTACAGGCTCGCTCAAATCCTGGGTCGGTCTCGCGCTCATCGGGCCGCTGCGGTAGGCGGGATGCCACTCGGCGGCATCGTTCATCCCGGAGTTAATCAGGGACCGCAGGCCAAAAAGAGACGATTCCACTTGCGCCAGGTAGCCCACCTGATGCTGCAAGACATTCTGAAGGTCTTCCGCCAGCGTGCTTCCCTGCGTCATATGGCTCACTAACTGCTGGACCCATAGAAGGAACGGAGCAGTCTGATCGACCAGCGTGCCGGTTGAAGGCAGCGTCACCGGGAACGCGCCCCTGGTCAGCGCCACGCATGCCTTCACCAGATGTTGGATAGCTTCCTCCAGCCGATGATAATCCTGCTGAGCGCGCCCACCCCGGCTCAGGCGCTCGGCCAGCAGATTCAGGCTCAGCCCCAAGGGCAGCAGTTCGTTCCCCTGCAAATTCACGCGCGCCGAATATTCCCCATTGGCAAGGCGCGCGTGTACCTCTTGCAGTGTGCCGATGCCATGCTCCAGGCGTTGGTTCTGTTCCGCGATCTGCCGCGCCTGATTGTGCAGGCGCATCCGCGCCTCCGCCAGTTCTTCCGCCCGGCTGGCTCGCAGCAGGGCGCGCTGCACACCGGCAGAATAGAGCCAGACAATCGTCGTCGTACACATAATCAGCAAAATCGGCGGGACCAGCACCGGATAGTCCTGGCCGTTATAATTGCTCTGCACCAACAGATTCAATGAAGCATCATGAGGCAGCACGAGGAAGAACCCCACAATGAGGGCGATCTGCACGATACCCGTCACAGCAATCCAGGGGCGTGAAAGAACCACCCCTGCATCCAGCACCGCGATCAGATACAGAGAAAAGATCGACGGCGACAGGCTGCTCAGCCCTGTGGGGTTATTCAGAATGGCCGCCGTGACCCCCAGGTCTACCAGCCCGATGCAGATCAATCCGGCCAGAGTAATCTTGCCAGCGCGATTCAAGAACGTAGCCAGCAGACCTAACCCGATATTCACACCGAGCGACACCACCAGACGCGGCTGGATGAACACATCAGGGAGCAGAATCAGAATGGCCGCCAGCACCAGCACCAGCAGCACGCTCACCATCTGCGAGCGGCGGAAGAGTTCTTGCCCGGCCAGGTCCGCGCTAAACTGCTCAGGGCGCGGGCTGGTCAGCCAGAGCCAGCCATGCCAGATGCGTCGTCCAAAGCCGGATGGGCGCGCTTCTTGTGTGGCCTCAAAGAGCGCATCTTCATCGAGATACTCAGGCGGGATGCTGCGAAGCGAAGGACGGTTCATCATGGGTGCAATTCCTCTTCTCTCTGGTACAGGGACACAACCTATGAGCCAACCGCTGATGCCGACAGAACCGGACCCTGGAAGCGCCGGAAGCAAAGGAGAGCCAGCCCGATCACATGCTTACGAATTGCCCAATTATAGCGACACCGCCCGGCACTGTCAAACAAGCCCCAGGGCAAACGTCCCACCCAAAAGCAAGGTCCACCTGTAGCGCCGCCTCCCTTCGGGAAGGGCCGCTTGACCGCGCTGGGCGCGGCCATTCTCGCTCGGCTGCGCCTCGCTCGCGCGTCCCTTCCAGGCGGCCAACGCTGCGCCCTGGCGAGCGTTCGCCCTCCAGGCCAGCGGACCAGCAGGCCACCGTTGGCTGCCGAGACGGCGGCGCTACCAGCGGCAACCTCCGATCATTGGTGGAACCCAGGGCAAACGTCCCACCCAAAAGCAAGGTACTCAGACACGGGTCTGCCCTCTGCCCATCTGCGACAGAATGTGGTATACTGAGTGTAATGTAGAGATGCGATGCGCACGCGGGTTTGTGCCATCAAGATGCTACGAGAGCATCAACCCTGGAAAAGTTCCTCCCCATGAACGAGGTGGCCGACGGATAGAGAGGCGGAAGGCGCGCAGGCTGCGCTCTTGACAGAAACAGCCGACTGGGCTATGCTACATAATACCAGCAGGGCGAGCAGACAACCTGGTATACATCTTGCTCATCGCGTTCCTAAAAGAAAGCTGGTATGAGTATTGAGCCTGAGGGCTGGCGCTCGACTTCGAGTTTCCCCTCTTTTGTCCTTTATGTCCTTTAACTTCATCAACGACCAGGCGAGAATGCTACATTGTAGCCGCGGACGCTGGAAGGGCTGGTTTTACCTCGACAGGCGTTGAGATAAATCCAGCCTTTCGTAGCTTAGTGCCGGATTCAGGAAGCGAGGTTTACCCACATGGACCTGGTTAAGCGGCTAGAGGAGTATCGAGATCGGGAGCGGGAACTGGCGTGGGAAGGCACATTCGCGCAATATTTTGAGATTGTGACCAAACAGCCTTCCATCGCACAGTTGTCCCATGAACGGATTTATAACATGATCATGGCGGCTGGCGCCGAGACCAGCCGCAGCGGTGAACCCCGCTACAAATTCTTCAGCCAGGAAATCTTTGGGCTGGAGAAACCGCTCCAGCAGATCGCGGAATATTTCCACTCTGCCGCCCAACGCCTGGAGGTGCGCAAACGTATTCTCCTGCTCATGGGGCCGGTTGGCGGTGGTAAATCCACCATCGTCTATCTGCTCAAGCGCGGGCTGGAGCAATATACCCGCTCCACAGAAGGGGCCATCTACGCCATCCGAGACTGCCCCATGCACGAGGAGCCGCTGCACCTCATCCCCATCGATCTGCGCGAAGATGTGGAGCGCGAGTTTGGCCTCTACATCGAAGGCGACCTCTGCCCCCACTGCCGCTGGATGATCGAAGACAAGTACAGCGGCAAGATCGAAGAAGTACCCGTCAAACGCATCGGCTTCAGCGAAAAGTACCGCATCGGCATCGGCACCTTCACCCCATCTGATCCGAAGTGTGTCACTGGCGATACGCTTGTTCTGACCAGCGAGGGAATGCAAACTATGGAGGACATCTACCTCTCGCTGGAACGCAAGCCACGCGAAGACGAGTTTGTACCTTTTGAGACGACGGTGCTGGGCGTGGATGGCCCAGAGCAATCGGCAAAGTTCTACTGTGGCGGCTTCCAGCCGATCTACGAAGTAGAAACCAACCTGGGCTATACCATTCGCGGCACAGCCAACCACCCACTGCTGACGCTGCTGCCCGGCGGTGAAACCACCTGGAAGAAGATCGGCGAACTTCAGCCAGGCGATTATGTCGCCCTGGCTCGGGGCTCCCATATCTTCGGCCAGAGCGCCCCCTTGCCAGACAGCTTCTATCCACTGCCGCTCCAGCCCAGGACAATGACACCCGAATTAGCCTACTGGTTGGGTCTGCTGACCGCCGAGGGCAGCGTTACACCCTATGAAACATGGTTTGTCAATGCCTCCCAGGCGCTGATTGATCGCTTTGTCCAGTTGACGCGCACCCTATTCGACCTGGAGGCCATCCCGCACCGCAAGGGGCAAACGTACAACTATAATATCTCGATCAGCAATAAGGCGCTGAGCGCCTGGCTGCGTAGCGAACTGGGCATCAAGCGCGGCTCTGGAGCCAAGACGATCCCCGCTGCCGTCCTTGCCAGCAGCGAGGCTGATGTGCTGGCCTTCCTTGAAGGTCTCTTCTGGGGTGATGCCACCATTCGCGGCGATTCCTCCGGCTCCAATACCTTCAAGTACGCATCGAAATCCCGCCAGCTTGCGCGCCAGGTCCATGCTTTGCTGCTCAATCTTGGCGTGGTTGGCTCGCTCTGGAGCAGTGAGATTGAAAGCGTGCGCTACTATAACGTGACCCTGCGCGGCGATCAAGTGCTTGATCTGGTCGCATTGATTCCCTCGCTGCGCGAGAAGGCCACCAGCCCCCTGCGCGAGACGCGCAGCGCCAAAACGAATTACGATCACCTTCCACACGGCGGTACGCTGCTGAACGGGCATGGTGGCAATAGCTATCTCGCCCGTATCATTGCCGGACACCGCGAACTTTCTTACGGGCGCGCGCAAACGGTGCTGGCTGAACAACCGGAACTGGCGGGAACCGCACTGGCGTCACTGGTGCGCCAGCAATACCTCTGGCTCACCGTCCGCGAAATGCGCCCCGCAGGCATTGAGCCGGTCTATGATCTGCTCGTGCCAGGCACACACTCCTTCGTGGCTGATGGCTTCGTCCAGCACAACAGCCAGGATGTCGCCGAGCTAGTAGGCGGTATTGATCTCTCCACTATTGGCGAAGTTGGCGTAGAAAGCGACCCCCGCGCCTACCGCTTCGACGGTGAACTCAACATCGCCAACCGAGGGCTGATGGAGTTCATAGAAATGTTGAAATGCCAATCAGGCGGTGTTTTGACATTCACACAATCAGGCATTCGCAGGCTCGATTCATTCGCTCAGCCAGACCACCCGGCAGGCGAATCGCGCCCGGTTGAGGTGCAGATTGCCAGCAGCATGGGTGTTGAGACGGCAGCGCATCTCTATCATGCAGGCGTTCAGCCAACGAAGCGCGTCACTACCCGGCGCGGTTATATCTCAGAGGGTACATTTGAGCATCGCATCCAGGTCGTCAACAACGAAGGTGTGCAAGTTTGGCGAAGACTTGATGAGTTCAAGGTTGGCGATTGGGTCGTCATGCAGAAAGGGCAAAACCTCTGGGGCCAGGATGTCGAGATTCAGTGGCAGCCGAAGCGTCCAATTCTGGCTTCGCGTATCAAGACACCTGAACGCATGACCCCTGGCCTGGCACGCTGGCTTGGCTATCTGACAGGGGAGGGCGACGCCCGACCCGATGGAACTATCCGCTTTAGCAATGTCGAAGAAGAACTGCGGGCTGATTACTGCCAACTAACCAGTGAACTCTTTGGCATCAGCCCACGCTGCTATAAGAAAGTCATCCAGCTTAATAACGTAGCCCTGCTTGATTTGCTCAGCTATCTTGGCTTCAAGACCGGCGCGTACAACAAAGAGATTCCCTGGTCGGCGCTTCAGTCCTCGCGCGAGTGCGTACTGGAGTTCCTGGCTGGCTACTTTGCAGGCGATGGTACTGTCAATCTCGGCGGACGACTCTCCTGGACAACTGCCTCGGAGCGGCTGGCAGAGCAGCTTCAGATTGTCCTGCTCAACCTGGGAGTAGTCAGCCGCCGCGTCAAGACACGCCAGCGCGCGGCAAAAGACGCCCCCTATCAGAACTATTGGACGGTGACCGCCAGCGGCGAGGACGCTGATCACCTGGCGACGCAGATGCGGCTGCTGCCGGTGCGTAAGCAGTTCATCTACGAGAAGCGCCGCGCCGAGCAGCCGCGCGCCGGACGCGCCGATGTCATTCCCAACACTGCCCAGTATTGGGCGTCCATCTCGGATGATCTCCAGCGCGTTGTGAAAGCGCGCGCCATGGTCGTTGGTGGCGTTGGCTACCGTGCCCGCGAGGGAGCCTGGCAGATACTCGGTGAGCAGTATACTAACCTGCATATGGTGCGAACAGGCACGAACACCTGCACCCGCGAAATGGCAACGAAGCTCCTGAGTAAGCTGGAAGGTTGGGTCGAGCCGCCTCCTGGCCTGAGCGCCCTGCTCAATCCTGCCCAGTTCTATGACGAGATTGTCTCCATCGAGGACAGCGAAGCCGACTGCTGGGACTTCAACGTGCCTGGCTCCAATACCTTCATCGCCAACGGCTTCGTCAATCACAACTGCGACGAAAAGTTCTTGTACGTCCTGCTCACACTCTCCCAGGAACAGAACATCAAGACGGGCCGCTTTAGCATGATCTACGCCGATGAGGTCGTCGTTAGCCATACCAATGAGGCCGAGTTCCAGTCGTTCATCGGCAACCGCAAATCTGAGGCATTACAGGACCGCATCATTCTTATCAAAGTACCCTATAACCTGCGCGTCACTGATGAAGTCAAGATTTACGAGAAACTGCTCAAGCAGAGCGCCATGCAAAATGTCCATCTCGCCCCCAACACGCTGCGCATTGCCAGCACCTTTGCCGTGTTGACCCGGCTGGAGCCGTCCAAGAAGGCTGGCATGAGCCTGCTGAAAAAGCTCAAGCTCTATGACGGTGAAGACCTGGAGGACTTCAAGCAAAAGGACATCAAAGAATTGCAGGATGAGGCCACGCGCGAGGGCATGGAAGGCATCTCCCCGCGCTACATCATCAACCGGCTTTCCAGCGCCCTGGTGCGCGAAAATGTCACCTGCATCAACCCCATTGACGCCCTGCGCGCCCTGCGCGATGGCCTGGACCAGCACACCGGCATCACCCGCGACGAGCGCGACCGCTATCTCAACTTCATCTCCGAAGCGCGGAAAGAGTTCGACCAACTGGCGCAGAAAGAAGTCCAGCGCGCGTTTGTCTACTCCTACGAGGAGTCGGCGCGCACGCTGCTCAATAACTACCTGGATAACGTCGAAGCGTATTGCAACAAAACCAAGGTCCGCGACCCCATCACGGATGAAGACCTGGAGCCGGACGAGCAGTTGATGCGCTCTATCGAAGAGCAGATTGGCATCACCGAGAACGCGAAGAAAACCTTCCGCGAGGAAATCTTGATTCGCATCTCCTCGCTCGCCCGCCGGGGCCAGACCTTCGACTACACCAGCCACGAACGGCTCAAGGAAGCGATTGAGAAAAAACTGTTCGCGGACCTGCGCGACGTGGTGAAGATCACCACCTCCACACGCACCCCCGACGCCGAGCAGCTCAGGAAAATCAATGAGGTCGTCAACCGGCTCATCAGCGATCACGGCTACTGCCCCGTTTGCGCCAACGAACTGCTCAAGTACGCCGGGACGCTGCTGAACCGCTAAACGGTTCGTCGTCCCTGTGTTGCCCAGGCGTAGGATGCGAGCGTGAGCGCACTGGTGGATGGTGGACAACACTTCCCACCATCCACCGTTGTCATAGAGGAGGGCCGCCAGTATGCCCGTCACCCGCCCTGACTGGTCGCTGCACCGCAAAGGCCACATTGACCAGGAACGCCACAAGCAGAAAATCAAAGAGGCCGTCAAAAAGAACCTCGCCGATATTGTCAGCGAAGAGAACATCATTCTCTCCGATGGCAAATCCATCATCAAAGTACCCATTCGCTCGCTCGATGAATATCGTTTCCGCTACGACCCCGGACGCCAGGAGCAATCCGGCCAGGGCGACGGCAAAAGCAAAGTGGGCGATGTCATCGCCCAGGAGCCGCGCCAGGGTCGGGGCCGAGGCCGCAAAGGCGACGCGGGCGAAGACCCTGGCTACGACTATTACGAAGCCGAAATCAGTCTGGACGAATTGGCCGCGCTGATCTTCGAAGACCTGGGGCTGCCCTTTTTGGAAGAGAAGAAGCTGGCCGAGATGGAAACCCAATCGGTGCGCTTCACCGATGTGCGCAAGAAGGGACCACTGGCAAACCTGGACAAGAAGCGCACCATTTTGGAGAACATCAAGCGCAACGCCGCCAAAGGCGACCCCACCTTCCACGACCTGAAGAACGAAGACCTGCGCTACAAAGTCTGGGAGCCGACGATCAAATATCAATCCAACGCCGTCGTCATGGCGATGATGGATATTTCCGGTTGCCATACGAGCGGGCATCATATCGAGATGGCCGATGGCTCCTATAAGGATGTCTCGGAGGTGGTAGTTGGCGATGAGGTGGCGTGCCTTGATCTGGACACGCTGGAGAAAACGACTTCACACGTCACCAACACCTTCACCAAGACCGCGCCCCAGACGCTGGCTATCGAAACCGAAGATGCCAACCTGCGCGCCACGCCGCAGCACGTGTATTTCGTCTACGACGAGCGAAATAATCTCATCATCGAGAAGCGCGCCGATGAACTGGCCGCTGGCGACAAGCTGATCCTGGTGAACACCTGGGGCAGCACGGCCAATCAACCAGCAGCAACCCTCATGGAAGATCAAGCCTATATGCTGGGCGTCCTGCTCGGCGATGGACACATCTATATCAGCCCGAATAGTTCAACTATCTTAGTGACCGATGAGAGCGAGGAACGCCTGCGCCTCTACCGCGCGGCATTCCAGCGCGGCTTCGGCGTGCAGGGCATCATCAGTCATCGCCCTGGCCCCCAGAACCGCCAGCGCATCTACTTTAATCGTGCGCCGCTAGCCCGCAAACTGGCGCAACAATATCCTATGTTGAAACGCCGCTCGCGCTATCGTTACATTGACGAGGCTATCTACCGCGAGCCGCCAGAGATACGCGCCGCTTTCCTGCGCGGCCTCTTCGATGCCGAGGCCAGCGTGGCGCATCACGGCTTGCTCTTTTATTCATCCAGCAAGCAGCTTGTTACCCAGATCAAGCACTTGCTCTCCTATTGGGGCATTCGCGCGCGAGTACGCGACTATGAGCAGGGCGAGAGCCGCATGGGCGAAAAGAGCATCCGGGCTGGCATCTATTACACGCTCTCCGTCAACGCCAAGGATGTCCTGCTCTTTGCGCAATACATCGGCTTTGGCTGCCCGCAGAAGCGCGCAAAGCTGGCGAAGCTGGTCGAAAAGCAGTCCGCTGGCATTGACGCCATGCGCAGCAAATACATCCTGGCAGAGGAGAACTGGCGCACGCGCTTTGCCCATGTTGCCGGACATACGCGCCTCTACACCTACTATCGCCCGCAGACGCACACGCTCTCCCAGCAGCAGCTGCGCACGCCGGCAGGCAGCGCCACCGCCACGCTGGTAGACCAGGAATACATCCGTAGTGTCTTGAAGCGTGGCCTGATCGTCTCGCGTGTCCAGAGCATCAGTCCGATCACCGAAGACGTGCAGGTCTACGACTTCGAGGTGGCGACACATCACAATTACATCATCGACGGCATGCTGAGCCACAACAGCATGGGCGAGTTCGAGAAATACATCGCCCGCAGCTTCTACTTCTGGATGGTGCGCTTCCTGCGCACCAAGTACAACAACGTCAAGATCGTCTTCATCAGCCACCACACCGAGGCCAAAGAAGTCACCGAAGAAGAGTTCTTCCACAAGGGCGAAAGCGGCGGTACCCAGGTCTCCTCGGCCTACGAACTGGCCCTTCAGATCATTCAGGAACGCTATAACCCCAACGACTGGAACATCTATCCCTTCCACTTTTCCGATGGCGATAACCTGCCCTGGGATAACGAAAAGTGCGTGCAGCTCGTCCACAAGCTGATGCAGATGTGCAACCTCTTTGGCTATGGCGAGATTCGGGAGGGCCATTACCGCTCGCCCAGCACGCTGATGTCGGCTTATAACAAAATCAACGATAAGAAGTTCATCGCCGTGACCATCTCCGACAAAAAGGAAGTCTACCCCGCGCTGCGCAAGTTCTTCTCGCTGCGCGAAGGCGAGGCGGCAGTGAGCAGCGGCAAGATACGATGATGGCTGCCCCTGGAAAGCGAGCAAATAGATGACCCAGGATAAAGACCTGGACGAACTGGTCAAAGCTGAAGAGCAGATTATCGAAATCGCCAAAGGCTTTGGGTTGGACCCGTTCCCCGTCTTTTTTGAACTCGTCACCTCCTACAAAATGTACGAAGACGCCGCCTATGGCTTGCCTGCTCGCTTCAACCACTGGACGCGCGGCAAAGCCTTCTATCGGATGAAGACCCAGTACGACTATGGCCTGAGCAAAATCTACGAGGTCATTTTCAATACCAACCCTGCCGTCGCCTACCTCATGGAGCAAAACGATCTCTTGCAGAACAAAGTCGTCATCGCTCACGTCATGGGTCACAGTGACTTCTTCAAGAACAACGCCTATTTCCAGAGCACCTCGCGGCGCATGATCGAAAAAGTCGGCATCCACGCCGACCGCATCCGCAAGTACGAATTCGATCATGGCGTCCAGGAAGTGGAACGCTTTCTCGACGCAGTGCTGTCCATTGAAGAACATATAGACCCCAACGCCTTCTCGCGCAAGCAGCCCGATAAAAAAGAAGAGCCAGCCAAACCAGGCGCTGGCCCCTATGACGACCTCTGGGACTTGGAAAAGCGCGAAAGCCTTTTCGAAGAAGAAGACGAAGCGTATTTCCACAAGCCGCGCAAGTTCCCGCCAGAGTCGGAAAAAGACGTCCTGCGCTTTCTGGCCGAACACGCCCCCGACCTGGAAGAATGGCAGCGCGACATCATCATGATCGTGCGCGAGGAGATGCTCTACTTCCTGCCCCAGATGCAGACCAAGGTATTAAACGAGGGATTTGCCAGTTTTTGGCACGCCCGGATTATGCGCGAGATGGACCTGGGAAATGACGAAGCGACCCAGTTCGCCCAGATGCACGCCGGAGTGCTGGCGCCCTCGCGCACCCACCTGAACCCCTACCACCTGGGCTATAAGATTCTAGAGGACATCGAGCGGCGCTGGGACAACCCGACAGAAGAAGAACGGGAACGGCTGGGGCGCAAGCCAGGCCAGGGGCGCGCCAAAATCTTTGAGGTGCGCGAACTGGAAAACGATGTCTCGCTGCTGCGCAACTACCTCACCAAAGAACTCATCCAAGACCTGGACCTCTACATCTATAAGAAAGAGGGCGACGAGTGGGTCATCGTCGAAAAAGATTGGCAGAAAGTGCGCGACTCTATCGTTGCCAGCATGACCAACTTCGGGTATCCTTATCTGGTGATCGAAGACGCTGATTATCGCCGCAACTCTGAACTCTATCTCAAACACCGCTTCGAGGGGCAGGAACTCGATCTGATCTATGGCGAAAAAACGCTGCAATACGTCTACCAGCTTTGGGGTCGGCCTGTCCACCTCGAAACCGTCTATGACGAGCGGCGAATCCTGCTCTCCTATGATGGCGACAAAAATCAGCGCATCAATCTCGACAAAGAGCGCGGCTAGCGAGCGAGAGTGCCGGGACATAGCAGCGGCCCGCCGCAGGCAGCCTTCACCACCCACCAGGGCAGGAAGGACTCCTTCATGGCATCACCAGCAGATGACGTGCCTATCCAAACCGAGGCGCTCGGCGAAGAGGCGCGCGCCAGCGGGAAGCTGCTGGCCCTCACCCGCATCAGCCGCCTCATCAACATCCACCTGGACCCCCAGGAACTCTGCGAAACCGTCGTCACGCTGCTGCGGCAAACCTTCGCCTATGATCGCACGTCCATTTACACCATCGAGATGGCTGCGCTCTTCCAGAGAACCGGGGATCAAGAACTGCCAGAGGTAGACCTCGCGCAGACGGCTATCCCCTGGTTCACCAGCCCGCGACCTTATCTTGCCCCTGAGCCAGACGCCCACGAGCCGCCAGACCTCGCTGAACTGGCAAAGTGGCGGCTGGTCCGGCGCACCACCAGCGGCGACAACGCTGCCCCGGCCAACATCTCGCTCAGGCGCGGCGTGATCGGGCGAACCGCCCGTACCGGGCAAGCGACCATGCTGCCCGAGGTACGCAGCGACCCCGACTATATCGCCCTGCTGCCCGGCGGCATGTCAGAGATCGCTATCCCTCTGGCGCAGGGACGCGAGGTGCTGGGCCTCCTCAATATCGAATCGGCCAGGCGGCGGCTGGATGAGCAAGACTTCGATCTGCTGAGCGCCGTCGCCGATATGATGGTCGTGGCTTTATGCAACGCCCGGCTCTATCAGCAGGCGCAGCGCGAGCGCGACGCCGCCCAGCGTTATGCTGATCAGCTTGTCACCCTCCATCGCATCGGCCACGAATTGCTCACCACTCCCCGCCTCAGCGACATGCTGGAACGCATCACCAGCGCCGCCCTGGAGATCAGCAACGGCATTTATGCCGCGCTTCATCTGCCCACCGCTGATCAGGAAGAACTCATGGTCGTCGCCCCGCGTGCCATTTATCCCATCGAAGACGTAGACATGAGCGCATTCCCTGCCCAGGCTGGCAAAGGCTTTGTGGGACAGTGCTTTGCTCAGGGCGAAATGCTCTACGCCGAGCAAGCCCAGACAGACCCCCGCAACGCCAACGTACCCGCCACCCAATTCCTGGGCATTCACGCCCTGCTGGCGCTGCCGCTGATCGCCGAGCAACAGGTCATCGGCGTGCTGAGCATCGGACACGGCGCGCCTGCTTCCTTCTCACCTGAACTCCAGCATGTGCTGGCGATGCTGGCCGATCAGGCTGCCACCGCTATTCGCCGCGCCAGCCTGCACGAAAAATTGCGCGCGGCCCTGGAGCGCGCTACTGAACTGGACCAGTTGAAAGACCTCTTCCTGCTGATGGCCTCGCACGAACTGCGCACCCCACTCACCGCCGTGATGGGCTTCTTAGAACTACTAGGCGACTACCCTGGCAGCATCAGCGATGACCGCGCTCAGCACTTCTTAAACCGCGCGCGCATGGCAAGCGAAGAGATCGTGCTGCTCCTCAACAACATCCTCGACGGCACGCGCGGCGAACTAGACCGCTCCAAGCTGAGTTTCCAGCAGGTGAACCTTGATCCCCTCATCGAGAATGTCCTCACCCTGGTCAGCGCGCGCGCCCGCCAGGTGCTAACCTATCAGGTCCAGACGGGCCTGAGTGTCTGGGCCGATGAAATCAAGGTGCAGCAAATCTTGCTCAACTTGCTGACCAACGCCGTCAAGTATTCTCCCAGCGAAACCACCATCACCGTCACCGCCGCCAGCGACACCGCTGGCAGCGTCACCGTCAATGTGCATGATGACGGCCCTGGCATTGCCCTGGCAGATCAGCCCCGGCTTTTCCAGAAGTTCGTGCGCCTGACCGACGGCATCAACAGCACCGTTCGCGGCACCGGCTTGGGCCTCTACATCTGTCGCCTGCTGGTGGAAGGCATGGGCGGCCAGATCGGCCTTACCAGCGCCCCCGGCCAGGGCAGCACCTTCTGGTTCAGCTTGCCGACGCGCCCTCCGCCACGCGCCGCACAAGAAACACTGGATGACACGGCGCTTCACGCTCAAACTCCTCCAGCGACGATGCCGGGGTCACAGCGAAGCATCGGCGAGTGAAGGCTGAGGCTTTCGCAACACGCTGCTTCAGGATGAGCGCCGTCTCTGCCGGGGATAGCTCCACGACGGCAAGCCGTTCAGAATGACGCCCCGTGTCAAGAGCGGACCAGGGGAAGCTGGAACCAGAACGTGGCCCCCCCGCCGGGCGTACTCTCGATGCCCACCTGCCCCGCTTGCCTGCTCATCAGGTGCTGGCAAATATAGAGGCCCAGCCCTAAACCCACCTTTGACCCGCTCTGCACCGGGGTTTGCGGCGATTGGTAAAACCGCTCCCAGATACGTTCTTGCTGCTCACGAGTTAAGCCTGGCCCATGATCTTGCACCCAGACCCGAGCAGATTCGCCCTCCAGGGCAAGCCCGACATGCACTGGCTCGCTCTCCGGGGAAAACTTCAGCGCATTCGCCAGATAGTTACCAAGTACCTGCTGGATGCGATCACGATCCCCCTCCACCCGCTGGGCGTCTTGTTCGGGCAACTCCAGCGTTATCAAACGCGAGGGATGCGCTGCCTGGTAATCTTGCACCGTCTCATACACCAGCTCGCTCAGATCGCAGGGGGCCAGATGCACCTTCAATTTGCCTTCTTGAATAGAGGCGACATCCACCAGATCATCAATCAAACGATGCTGCACCCGCAATTGCTGTCGGCTGCGGCTGAGCATAGTCAGCACCGCTTCCAATGTCTCTTGCTGCTCCGCAGGCATCTGCTCCGCCTGGCCCAGTATATGGGTGAGCCGACGCTGGGCTAGCTGAATATTTCCTTGCAGGGCAGTCAGCGGCGTCCGTAATTCATGGGTAATCATCCCAACAAAAGCTTCTCGCTGCCGCTCAAGTTCTTTCTCACTCACTCGTAAGGCTTCTTCCGCCCGCTTGCGGTCGGTGATGTCGCGCAGATTACATTGGATAACCTGATGCGCGTTGGCCTGATACAGAATACTCACCAACTCGACGTAGCGACGTTCTCCGCCTTTGGTCAAGAGCGACAGCGTCTCGTAGCGCAGTACCTCCTGCTCCCGCAGCGCGCGCAAGACCTCCAGCGTCGCAGCCTGGTCCGCAAACAGCCCGATCTGCCAGAGTTCCTGACCCAGCAGTTCATCGCGCGTATAGCCCAGCAGGGCGGTCATAGCGAGATTCGTAGCGGTAATAGCTCCATTACCCGGATCAACCAGTAAGATTCCGTCGGTGGACGCCTCAAAGAGGCGACGATAGCGGTTTTCAGAAATCCGCAGATGCTCTTCCGCTCTCTTGCGTTCGGCAATCTCGGCTTCGAGCGAATCAGCCTTCTGCTGTAGCAGGGCAATAGCGCGCAGCCGCTCGTCCGGGTCAGCCAGGGCCACATAACGCTCAGTCGGCATAACTTTTGAGTGCTGCTCGCAAAGCTGGGCGAACAGCGTCCGATACATATCGCCGACCAGGCTGCGCATTGCATAGGCGCAGAAGAGCGAAAAGGGCGGCATACTCTGGCGCAGTATGTTCCAGAGTACTTCCAGGTGAACGGCAGCCGCCTGGTTTCCCTCCGTCACCAGCAGCGATACCATCTCTCCAAAGACGCGCACAGGACGCCCGTTGCGGGCCGCCTGGACAATCCGGCTCCCCACAACCTCCACAAACCGCTCCGGCGCGGGCCATCCGTCCACCATAAACTGCGCCAGCATCTCGCTTGCATCAAGAGCGATATACTCCCCGCGCAGGCGGGCGGCATCCAGGTCCGCCGCGCCTGCCCGCAAGCGTTCCTCAAGCAGCGCCCGATGCGCCTGCGTGGCAAAAACAATGCAAGCCTCTCCCGCCTCCAGCCCCGCCCCGATAAAGCTGCTCACCGCATCCATGAGGAAATCATCGGTCTCATAAAACTGGACAAAGTGTTCAGGCGTTCCCGCCACACGTTGATGGGGGGGAAGGCTCGCCATAGCATCCCGCTCGTGAAGGATGTGCGCCCAGTTTGAGGGGGTGGTCATGGGAGGCACCTCTCTTCTCTGCCATCGAACCTCTCTCCTCAGAGCGTACCCTATTTTGAGGGGAAACTCAAGGAGCCGACAGACATTGCCAGGGAGACTTTTAGTTAGCTCTATCTAAAGCCAGCCGCGTGTAGCCCCGCCTTCCGGGCGGCCAGCGGAACCATTCGTGCGCCTGATGCGTCCCTATTAATAAGGAAATTTTTTCACAAAAGGGGAAGAGCGTCCGTCATGAAGAAAAACAACGTTCTCATCGGGATACTGGCGGGGGTATGCCTCGCATTGGCGCTGGCCGCGTGCCAGCCAGGGGGAAGCCCCACCGGCTCAAATGGGGCGGCCAGCACGCCCGCGCCCATCAACGTACCCCAGGGGTATCAGGGGATTGTGCAGATCACCTTCAGCGCAACGACTACTTACGACGAGGCGGTCTCTATCCTTCAGAGCGCCGGAATGAAATTGCAGGTACAATGCCCCAACCCCGGGCCGATTGTCGGTGATCCTACCGTCACGCCCAGACCGATCAACCAGCAAGCCACGTTTGCCAGCACGCAGCAGCTAAGCGCCATTGGCACGCCCAATCTGACCCAGGCCATGCTGAATCAGGTTGCCGCTTCAGCGCAAGTCACCTCCATAGACAAAGCGCCGCAGATGGCGTGTCCGCTTCTTTCGGCAGCATAGTGCAGCAAAAACAGAGCGGGGCGGGAAGAACTTCCCGCCCCGCGTGCTGTCTAGTGGGCTATCGGGCGAGGCCGCGCCATCTGCGCTTCGCGCTTGCCCTGACAGGAGACACACAGAGTAGCGGTGGGGCGTGCCTCCAGGCGCTTGGGGGGAATAGGTTGGCCGCAATCATCGCACAAGCCATACGAACCACTGGCAAGCCGTTCGAGCGCGCGATCAACCTGCGCCATATCATCCATCAGCACTCTCGCCACAGCATCGCGGCCAGCGCGATCCAGCATATCCATCACCTCATCCGCAGGGTGGTTGCTGTAGCGTGGACGGGCATCCTCATCCACTTCCAGCGCCTCAGCGCCCAGCCGCTCCAGCCGGGCCTGCAACTCGGCCTGGCGCTCGCGCAGTTGCTCCGCCAGACCTGGCGGAACGACCACGCCGCGATCACCAGAAGTCGCCGGAGCCGGGCGCGTAAACGTCTCGTTAGCGGGCGCTGGCGCCGGGCGCGCCCGCCCGACCACCATATCTACCCCGCTGCGCTGACGATCAGCCGATGGTTCCATCGCCCGACGGCGGCCCGTTCCTGAGCGCCGCCGCAGAGGCAGCACGCGCTCTGGCGTCTGTGCGCCCGCTTCGTTTTGCTGATCGCCAGATTCTGGCCCTCCAGCGCCCTCGCGCCACGAGTACCTGTTGCGAGCCTCCATAAGTCTGTTCTCCCCTCTATAGGCGTCGAAATCGGCCCCATTGCCGAACTCTCTCGCCACAAAAACCGCTGTGTTACAAGCCAATTAGCACTCCACGTGCCAATTCTCTGAATGAGCGACCTGACTTTCCCCAAAAAGTCCTACTCCAATGAGCGCCAGTTTATCAACTTTTCGGGAGCGCGCAGGGCGCCGTGAATGTACACCTGGGCCTGGCATCCCATTCCCCAAGGCATATGCAGGACTCATGCCCCTTTGGCATCACGCATGCCTTCCGATCTGGCACAGCGTGTCCTGTGATAGCTATCCTATCATCCTCAACGCGAAAAAGTGATAGCGTGAGCGGCGCGCCTCGCTCGCGCGCCGCCCTCTTCAAGCGCCCGCAGCATTCTGCTGCGAACGCCGTTTATTTCAATGTATTTGCGCCGCTCCTAGATGCGCCTCTTCGGCTGCACAAACACCGCGTCGGTCACAAAAGCCGCCAGCATCAGCAGCACCCACAGCGTAATGCCAATCCACTTGACCAGCGCGGCGACAAAGCCAAAGAGCAGGCCAATCACCCAGATACCGCTGAGAAAGCTCAGGATGAAATAGATCACAAAGATAGGCACAAAGATCATGATCGCCTGCCAGGCATGGCGGCGAACAGACCGATTCTGCTCCACCGTCAGGAAAAACAGCCCCGACAAGATCGGAACCAGATAGGCCAGCACACGCTCAGTTCGCTCACTGAAGCCCAACGACGTTCCTGTGCGCGGTTGCAAATGCATCATAACGATTCAACTCCTTTCGCGCCCCTGCGCGTTGCCGCGCGGCAGGCTCACCCCTGGCCTGTCTCGCGTTTGCCCTTGAAGGGCGCGGCCCCATTGCGCGTCAGCCCTTCAAGTGTTTCATCTCAGTATACGCTTCAGGGGAAAGGGAGTTGCAGATTTTCTGGCCCACCCGGAGTTTCATGCCAACCTCTCACCCGCACTTACGTATATCATAACTAGAACGTTTGTTCTTGTCAAGAAGCGATCAGCATTCTTGCGGTTCTTCATCAGGAACGACACTGCTTGCCAACCGTTTGAGAGGGAACGTCACCGTCACCTCGCGGCCCGTCGTTTTCTGCCTGGCCTGGGCAAAAATGCTCCAGCCCTCAAGCCGGGCGCTCATGATTTGCTCGCCATCGGGGACAAGCGTGAGCAGAGGCACAATGGTCAGCGGTTCTCGCAGCCTGTAGCCATAACTCCTTGCCCATGCCCTGGCGACGCTCTCTATCTCCTCCTCCGGGAAAATATTTATCGGTTGCCTTCCTTCGATCATATTTTCCCTCCTTTCCTGCTCTCGCTTACCTGATCTGGCTTACCTTGTCGTCTGCTCTTACTCATTTGTTATGCAAAAACTAGACCAAATGATTCATTCCTCTCCTATAGAGCGCCGACGCTCCTCACAGCCACCTCGCGGCAGACAGATCAGAAAACAGGAAACACTGAAAAAATACATCTTTTGATACATGGTATGCCCGTGCAAACACCCTATACTTTTCAGGAGGGCGCAAGCCGAACATGTCAGCGCCCTTGCTCTGCACCCTGGAAATTGAGAGCGCCGCTTGTTGATTACTTGATTACTTGGTTGCTTGATTACAAAGGAGCCTGTCTATGGATACCACCCTTACCCCTCCGTTCGCCTATGACATCAGCCCGGCCCAGCCGTTCCACGCCAGCCAGGTGCGCCAGGCTCGCGGCTTGCCCACCTATATCCTCGCGGATACCGCGCTGGAGATGGGGGCCAGCCTCGGCAACAGCCGCTGCTGGCTCACCACCAAAGGCACCGGCGACATCGAAACCCTCTTCAGCACCTTTCTTGGCACACAGGTGACGGGCGCCATCTGTGTGCGCTACTCAGGCGTCGGCCAGCGGCTTGTCCGGGTAGGCCAGGCGGGGGCTGCGGCTGATGGGGCCGCCGAAGCCTTTATCCAGCTCCGCCCCCAGGAAGCGGGAGAGTTCGAGCTGCATCCCGCCTATCAACGCCATCGTTTCGCGCTGCCAGGCTGGCTCTCGATAGAGGAAACCGTCTTCGTGCCTGCTGTCACCTCGCCAGCGGAAGCGCCCCATCTCTCCGACCTGGACAGGCCCATTGTCTACACGCTGATCAAAATCCAGAACCGCGACACCCAGCCGCGCACCTTGCGCGTTTATGGCTACGCGCACTTTCACGGGAAGACGCCCCTCGACCTCCAGGCCACCTACGCGCCTGACCTTGGGCGGGGCGCGCTCATCGCTCGGAACCAGAGCCGCCCCGATTGGGTGCGCATCTTCGGGGTCGTCGGCTCGCAGGTCCAGGTGAAGGGCTGGCAGACCAGCTTCGATTCCACGCAGATGTACGAAACTACCCATGTGCTGCCGCTGAAGAACGACACCTCCGCTACGGGCAGAATCCTGGGCGCTTTGCAGGTGGATGTGGAGCTTCAGCCACAGCAAACAGTGGAGTTTGGCTTTGTCACCGTCTTCTCGCACGAAGGAGAGGCCGACGCTCGCCATATCTTCCAGGCTGCCACCGATTATGGGGCGGCCTTCAACCAGACCGTCGCCTGGTACACCCGCGCGCTCGAACCCAGCCAGGTGATAACCCCTGATCCATTGATCAACCAGGGAATTACCTGGGCCAAGGTCAATATGCTGCGCGTCATGGCAGACTTCCCCACCGGCCCCGCCTTCACCAACGACCCCAGCCTGTCATCGGCGGTGGTCGCGCGCGACGCGGCCTGGTTTGCCTGGGGCTGCGACTACCTGATGCCGGAGTTTTCGCGCCGCCTGCTGGATGCCTTTGCCAAACGCCAGCGGCCCAGCGGGCTGATCCTCGAATACTATAACGCCGTGACCGATCACCAGGAGGACGATGGCCTCAATATCAACGACGACACCCCGCTCTTCATCATGGCTGCGCGTCATCATTGCCTGATAACAGGCGATATGGACTACACGCGCCATATCTATCCGGCAGTGCGCCGCGCCGCCTATTACATCATGAGCCAGCGCGATACCTTCCTCGATGAGATTCCGCCAGAGCGCAAATATGGGCTGGTAACGTGTACGGCGCGCGGGGTAGAAGATCATGGCATTGCAAGCTGGCGTAACATCATTCCCAACTACACCCTCAACGGCGCTGTCGCCGAAATCAATGCCGAATGCGTCGCTGCGCTCCGCTGGGCCGCTGAACTGGCCGAAATGCTGGGCGAGCCAGAGCAGCAGGAAGACGCCCGGAAGTTCCACGAGGCCGCCGAAGCACTGGCTCAGGCCATGAACACCCATCTGCTCAACCCCGAAAGTCACCTGTATTACCTCACGATTGACCTGGATGGCAACATCGTCACCGACGTAACGGCAGACGAGCTTTTCCCCGTCATGTTCGGGGTCGCCGATGCGCAAGTCGCCTTCCGCATCATCAGCCGCCTCAACAGCCCCGACTTCTGGACCCCCGCCGGCATTCGCACTGTCAGTCGCATCAGCCCCGACTACGATCCCTATCGCCAGTGGGGCTTGATGGGCGGCGTCTGGCCCGGCGTGACCTGGTGGTATGCCTTTGCCGCCGCAAAGTATCACCCGGAGTTCATGGTTCGCGCCCTGCGCGCCAGCTTCGAATATTACGCCCGCGACCCCAAGAAAAATCTGACTGTCCCCGGACAATTCAGCGAGTGGATTGATGGGGAATCGCTGGTCAACCGGGGCATGCGCCTTTCGCCCTGGGAGCCGCCGCGCTTCCTGCTGGCGGCGGTCAGCGGCGTGTGCGGCCTGAGCTTGCGCAAAAATACGCTCCATAGCCATCCATTGCTGCCAGCCGACTGGAAATGGGTCGGGCTGCGGCGGTTCCCCTATCATGGGCAAGAGATCGCCTTCTTTGCGACCCGCCAGCGCGACGGCGCTCACCTCTACGGCACAACCGCTCTTGAGACAGAGCGAGAACTGGAACAGCACCGCTATGCCGAAGACATTACCCCTGAGATTTTCCTGCTGAACCCGCTGGCGCAGCACATCGCCTTCAAGAACCCTGGCGAAATCCTCGTCTGTGTTGGATCGGCGGGCCAGCAAACCGCCCTTGTGCCGCTGAGGCTGGGGAACACGCTGGAACCTCAAAAACGCTACCAGATAGACATCTATAACAGCGAGTGGCATGCCTGGGTTCCGGGCGAAGTCAGCCAGGGCAAAGACCTGGCCGAACTGGCCGTCTCTATGGAAGAGGGTGGGTATCGGCTGATCCGCTTCCGCGAGCAGGCATAAAGCGCCTGGCATGCTCATTGCAGTCTGAGAGCCATTCACTCGCGGCGTACAGTGCGCCGCGAGTGAATGGCTGAGGATCACCGTATCGAAAAGGAGAGAAGTCACATGTCCATGTCGAAAGCGCCTCAAGACCTGACGCCTGAGCTGCCGCAAAATCTGCCGCAGCGTCCGGCCCTGGTCACGTTTGCGGCAGTCATGATGTTCATACTCGGCGGTTTTGAACTGTCGCTGGCCCTGCTGGAGTTCCTGCGCGCGCCCTGGATGCTTGCTGCCACCTATGGCGAGTTTGGAGGCTTCCTCTGGATATGGGGCATCGTTGACGCGCTCATCGCAGTGATTGCCCTCTATGCTGGCTACGACATCCTGAGGGGCGGCGAAGTGGGCCGCATCATCGGCATTATCATTGCCAGTGTCAGCGCCATCCGCTGGTTCTTCTACCTGCCAGCGGCCCCACTCCTGGGCATCTTCACTCTCGTCGTAGATGGCCTCATCATCTACGCGCTGGTGGCGCACAGCGAATTTTTCCGCGCCAGCGCCCGCGCCTGACGGCCACTCGCGCCACCCCCGCCCGCCACTGGTCGCGCCGCCTTGCAGACGGCTAGT
>DATBHW010000069.1 GCA_036557285.1 Ktedonobacterales bacterium | reverse complement strand
TCCGGCTGGCGCAGCCAGAGCGAGACGTGGCTGGGCTGCATCGTCTCCTGCACCACCGCCAGCAACTGCTCGCGCACCTGCTCCAGATTCACTTCATTGCGCAGCGTGGCGCTGAACGCCGCCAGCGTCTTCTCCGCATCGTACTTCTTGCGATAGAAGCGCCGATCAATCAACCGCTGGATACGCCGCCGCGCTGTTCCAGCCAGGGCAGCAATCGCCAGGGTCGAGATCACCAGCACCACTGGATCAGAAGCCTGTTGGGTGAATACTCCGGCCAGGCTCTCCAGCCCAATAATCAAGCCCGCGTAGAGCGCGCCCAGCAGCGCCGTCAGCGAACCATAGACCAGCGCCTTGTTGATAATGGCATCGATGTCCCACAGCCGGTAGCGCAGAATGGCAAGCCCAATCGAGAGCGGGATGAGGAGCACCAGGCCGACGCTGACGCTGTTCTGGACTAGTTGATAGGGCGCCCCGGTGGGCGAGGTCGGGTCGGCGAGCGCGGGGAAGAGCAGATTGAGGATCCCCCAGCCTATCCAAAACACGGAGTTCAGCAGGCCCCCAAACATGACCCATTTGGCCTGCTGCCGCTCCAAGGGACCAGACATCCGGCGATAGCGGTAGAGTTGGGCCACCAATAGGAGGGCGACTTCGCCAAGCACGAGGTACCAGACCGGCAGGCGCGAGAACAGACTTGTGGGGAAGAACATATAGGGGACAAGCCCGGCGAGTATCACGGCCAGGGGCCAGCGCGTCCACCGGGGTACGAACTGTCCAGAGGGAAACAGCGCGAGGAAGAGCATGCCCAACGCCAACATGAGGAAGTCCAGAGCCTCGTTGGGTACCTGCCAGAGGAAGGGCCAGGTACGCAGGCTATCTGCCTCAATGGCCGGGCCAAGCGCGACCAGCACAAGCGCGACCAGCAGTGCCATGCGGTCATCGGGGCGACGCCAGACGATGAGCGCGCTGACCAGCAAGCAGACCACGACTGAGGTCAGCGTGAGCGCGACCAGAAATGCGGCGTAATCAGTTGAAGACCAGCCCACTCCGGCGAGCCACTCGACTTGTTCAGGCCGCAGTTGCAGGGATAAGCAGGCAGTCCCCGCGCAGGGAGTTTGCAGGAGTGTCAGGTAGATTGGGAGGCTGGCGAAGAAGGTCGTCAGGGTGAGGACAATCAGGGCGAGCCAGGCCACCCGCGCCAGCACCAGCCAGCCCCCACGCAGGCGCAGATCGCTTGCGGTGGGCGCCTTATCAGGAGCCAACATCGGGACCGAAGGAACGCTCATCGCTGGCCCTCCTTGTGGACGCTGCGCGGCACGCCTCCCCTAGAAGGCTCCGCGCAAGGCAGCCTTCGCGGCGAAATAGCCGCAGAGGCCATGCACCGCTCCGCCTGGCGGCGTAGACGATGAACACAGATACAGACCTCTGGCGGGTGTCGCGTAGGGGTTCAGCCGGATCGTCGGACGGGTGAAAAGCTGCCAGAGGTCTTGAACGCCGCCGTTGATGTCGCCGCCAATATAGTTGGGGTTGTAGCGTTCCATCATCGCGGCGGTGAAGGCATGCTTTGCCAGAATGCGCTCGCGGAAGCCCGGCGCAAAGCGTTCAATCTGCGCGATGACGCGCTCGCTCATATCACAGGCGGAGCCGCTGGGGACGTGGCAATAGGCCCAGACGGTGTGCTTGCCAACAGGCGCGCGTGTTGGGTCGAAGAGGCTTTGCTGGGCCAGCAGCACATAGGGCTGCTCCGCGTGTTCGCCCCGCCAGACGGCGCGCTCGGCGGCGGCAATCTCTGGCAGCGAGCCGCCCACATGCACCGTCCCGGCGCGCAGGCACGCCTCCGCTTTCCAGGGGATCGGGCCATCCAGCGCGATGTCCACCTTGCAGACGCCCGGCCCATAGCGATACCGCTGCAACTGATGTTGATAGCCGTGTGGCAACTGGCGATGCGCGATGCGCAGCAACTGGCGCGGTGTCACATCGCAGAGAATGGCGCGGGCCGGGGGCAGCATATCCAGCGAATCCACCTCCACGCCAGTCACGATCTCGCCACCCAGCGAGCGCAGGTAAGCGGCCAGCGCGTCAACAATAACCTGCGAGCCGCCGCGCGGGATGGGCCAGCCAACGGCATGCCCCAGCATCCCCAGCACCAGGCCAAACGCCGCGCTTACAGGTTGTTCCAGCGAAAGCATGGCGTGCGCCGCGATTCCGGCCACCAGGGCGCGGGCGCGCTCGCCCTTGAAGCGGCTTTCGGCCAGCCCACGCGCCGAGCGAATGGCTTGCAAGCCAAAGCGAGCCATGAGCAATGGATGGCGCGGCGGAAGAGGCAGCGGGCCAAGCGCGTCGCCAACTAGCTGCTCCCAGTGCCTGACCAGCGGCGTCATCAGTCGGCGATAGGCGGCGGCGTCGTTGCCGAGCCACGCGCCCGTCGCCTCGATGGAACGCTCCAGTACCGCAGCCGAGCCATCATCGAAGGGATGAGCCAGCGGCGCGGCTGGCTCAATCCACTCGACGCCATATTGCTCCAGCGGCAGCTTGCGCATGAAGGGCGAGGCAACGCCCATCGGATGGATAGCCGAGCAAACATCATGCGCGAAGCCGGGCAGGGTCAGTTCTGCTGTGCGGCAGCCGCCGCCGATCTTGTTCCTGGCCTCGAAGACGATGACCGAATATCCGGCGCGGGCCATCGTGATGGCGGCGGCCAGGCCGTTTGGCCCGGAGCCGACCACCACTGCATCATAGGCATAATGAGTTGACATACCTAACCAGCTTCTATGTTGTTGGGCGGCTGCGCTTGCGCATCCAGCGCAGCGGCGCACGCATCGGAGTTGTCATGAGATAGAGTGTCGTGCGGACACCGGCATTATGCCAGACATTCTTTGCCTGGGACCATTGAAGCTTGCGATCTACACAGATCGCCTGCGTCTCGACCTGCGCTTCTTCAAGGCCAAAGTAGGCTGCCAGAGACCTCAGCGTATGTTGCCAGAAATGATCCTCGGACCTGGCAGCGCCCAGGCGAAAACCAAGCTCATAGATCGGGTCGTTGGCGCGAATCAAGACCTGGACCTGGGCAACCGCGCGCTCATCCTCTTCGTAGGCGCTGAAGGTAATCCAGCCCGCAAACATATGCCCCTGCGGCGTCATAAACGTGAAGGATTCTTCATCAGCATACATGACCATGACGCCGGTAGAGAGCGGCGCCCCGCCAGGCAGCGCCATGTTAATCAGGCCGACTTCGCCAGGAGCAATGCCGGTCAATGGCCCATAGAAGCGATTGCCCTTCGGCCAGAACTCTGGAAAATGCTCCTTCCACACCTTGATAACGCCCGTTGGCAGCACTTTAACGCCCTTCAGGCGCACGCGATAGGTTTTCTGCCACATCGAGCCAAAGCCCTGCAACGGGCTAACAGGCTGCTTTCCCTGTACATTCAGGTTCAGCGCGCCGCTGGGCATCGGGCCAAGCTTCAGCGCAGAGACCTTGCGCGCCCACTTGTCGGTGTCGCTGCGTTTGCCTTCGCTGGATGAATCGGCATCGAGTGGGATGCCTTCACTTGATGACGTTGATGGGGTCGTCATGGTTTAGTCCTCCAATGCATATCTATCAACAATTCCCTGATCTGGTCAGGGAGTATGAGCGGCGTCCAGCGCCTCGGCTTCGCTGTCGTACATCTTGATAGCATCGCTCAAGCGAGTTAGCTCAAAAATATGCCGGTAATGATCGCTCAGGCCAAAGGCAAAGAGGCGCTGCTTCTGCCGGTTGATGCGAATCAGCAGCGTGACCAGCAGGCCAATGCCGCTGCTGTTCATGTACTCCAGGCTGGCGAAGTTCAAGATAAAGACGCGCGTGCTTGGCCCGTTGGCCTGGGTATACGCCTCCATGAGGGCATGTTCGGCAAAGGCCGTAACCTCCCCCTGGATGTCAATAATACTGGCGCGGGCGCTCACCTGGCGCACGCTCAAGGTCACTTTCGCTGGTGGCATCTTCATTCTCCTCCCGTGTTGAGTCTTACGCTTTGGGTGAGCCTGACGTATCGGTCAACGCGCTGGCTTCATCAGGGAACACACTCATAAAATCAACCAAGCGGGTAATCTCGAAAATCTCGATATAGTGATCGCTCAGGCCACAGGCCAGCAGACGGCGGTGCGATTTGCGCGCTCGCGCGAGCAGACCAACGATCAGGGCGATGCCGGTGCTGTTGATATAGCGCACATCGCTGAAGTTGAGCAGGATGGCATCGGACGCCTGGCTTTCCGCCTCGCCATAAGCGGCGTTGAGGACATCCTCTCCAAAGGAGTCTATTTCACCATGCAGATCAATGATCGCTACGCCAGGCGCACGCCGAACACTGGCTTCAAGGGTATCATTCAACATGGGTTGCTCCTTCCAGGCCCAGTATCAGTTCGATGGTGTGGCTGGTTGCGTCGCTGGTCACGCGCATATCGTCCACCAGATTCTTAATCAGGAACAAGCCCCAACCGCGCGGCGATTGCAGTTCGGCCAGTTTGGCTTCCAGATCGGGCGTCTCAGCTTCGGGGAGCGTCTCCCCGCCGCCCTGATCGGTAATGCGCACCGAGAGCGTCGTCTCGGAAGCCAGCACCCGAATGAGCACTGGTACGTCGGGTTGATAGCGGTTGCCATGCTCCATCGCATTCATCGTCGCCTCGGCCACCGCCGTTTTTAGCTGCTCCAACTGCCGGGCCTCCAGGCCCAGCGGCTGAACCGCTTCGGCCACCTGCTCCATTGCCTGGCGCTCGTTGCCGGGTGCGCTGGGAACGGCCAGTTCAGCCAGACTACGCCAGGAATTGGGGGCGTTTTGCCCGGCATGGCCTTCAGGGGCAGGAACCGGAACGCTCGACGCGCTGTGTTCAGGGGGCTGGACCAGCGTGACCTCATCGTCTATGATATTCGGCGCAGGCTGCGGGGCGCGGCGCAACGTCACCAGCGTCACGTCATCCTCTTGCTCCCAATCGGGGCCGGTGAAGGATGCCAGTTCGCTCAGCAGGGAATCAATCACCTTGTTGTCGTTGATCTGACTCAGCAACGCCATCAAGCGTGGGAAGCCGAACATCTCGCGCTGCGGATTATGCGCCTCCGCCAGTCCGTCGCTGTATAAGAGAACGCTGTCACCTGGCTCCAGAAAGGTCACTTTCTCCTCATAGCCCATGCCTGGCATCAGACCAAGCGGCATGCCGGTGGCGCGCAGTTCGGAAACCTCCCCGCCTCGCCGCCGATAGGGCAGGTCGTGGCCGGCGTTCGCGTATTGCAACAATCCGGTAGCCGGATCAAGAATGGCATAGAGGCAGGTGACAAACATCCTGGCCGGAATATCGGGGCAGAGCAGGTCGTTGGCGTGTTCCAACGCTCTGCCGGGCGAAACCAGGCGCTGCGCCGCAGAACGCAGGATGCTGCGTGTCGTTGCCATCACCAGCGCCGCCGGGATGCCTTTATCGGTCACATCGCCAATGACTACGCCCAGCCGCCCGTCCTCGAAATAGAAGAAGTCGTAAAAGTCCCCGCCAACGGCGCGCGCTGGCTGATAATAGGCGGCCACCTGCCAGCCAGGAAGTTCCGGCAGTTCCCTGGGCAGCAGCGTCTGCTGGATCAGCCGGGCCACCTGCAATTCCTGCTCGATGCGTTCGCGTTCCTGAATGGCGGCTTGCTGCTCGCGCACCAGTTGGGCCACCCGAACGGCAGGCGCGGCCTGCGTCGCCAGATCGCTCAGCAGCTTGCGATCATACGCCGAATAATCTTGCTCGCTCAGGCGCTGCCCCAGATTCAACACGCCAATCAACTCGCCCTGGCTGATGAGCGGGATAGCCAGCTTGACCTTTGCCGCTTTCAACGCGCGCAGGGTTGGAGAATCCAGGTGTAGTTTATCAATCTCGACCACGCCAGGAGCACTCAGGAAATAGGCGACAATAGGATCATTAGGAGCAATCTCCACAGTGGGCGATGGGTCTCTCTGGCCGATAAGGGCGGGCGCTGGCGCGTGGGTTAGCTGAAGGCTGAGTCCATTCTGCGCAGCCGCCTCGGCCAGCAGCTCAGCGAGAGGCGGAACCTGCTGCAATGCTTGCTTCTCGCCCTCTAGCCGCTTCTGGCGGAAGGTGTTGAGTCGTTTAGCCATAAAACACGCTCTCTTCCCTGTTCAATTCCCCTTCTCAGCAGATGCCCTGGGCGATGGAGGGATTGAACATCTCTTGACACCAACATCTTACCTGAACGGCGTCTTCTAAACGTTACCAAAAGCGTTACGAAGCGCCTGCGAGCCGGATATACTCGATTCGCGCCTCTTCTGATACCCAGGCGGTTATCAGCGCAGCCAGCGCACCTGAACCTCAGACGTTCCGAGCAGCCGCGTGGTGATAGTTTGCTCATCGCCGGGCAGCAGATCGAGCATGTTATCGCTCCAGCGAGCCTCTGCCCCATTCCAGAGCCAGACCCCCTTGGCCGGGCGCATTGCCCGCACGCGCAGGGTGGCATCATCCAGGCGCGTCACCTCCAGTTCGGGGTCGGGCAGTGTCAGATACTTGAATGGCTCCGGCCAGAGGGCCGCGCGCGCCATAACCGTTCCCTGTACCAGCAGTTGCGCGCTGGCAACCAGCAGGCTCTCAGCATCATCAGCGAAGCGTCCTAGCTCTGTCGCCTGGTTGGGTGGCAGCGTGACCTGGCGGCGCTCTTCTTTCATCTGCTGCCCATCCAACTGCCACAGGCGCAGCGCCAGTTCAGCTTCCAATGCAGTTTGCAGGCCATTGACGGCCCACACTTCCACACCGCCTACGGTGACGGGCGCTTGCCTCCCCCTGCGGGGAGCGGCCCTTGCGGGAACTGGGTTCCCGCATTCTCCCTCGCTGCGCTCGGTCGCGGGCCGCTGCTGTTGCCCCGTCCTCTCGCTCCCGTTGGTCGCTCGCGCGCCCGTGCCTACGGCTCGCGCCAGCCCACCCACCAGGGGAGCCAGTTCGCGCTTGATGGCATACCAGGCGGGCTTGAGATGCAGAGTCGAGTCCACAATCGCCCAGCTTGTTACCGGCCAGCAATCATTCAACTGCCAGACCAGCGCGCCCGCCGTTGCGCAGCGCCCAGGACCACCCCAACGCCGCCGCCAGCCGCGATAGGCCGTCGCCAGCGCCTCGGCCTGGAGCAACTGCGAGGCATAGATATACTCTTCCAGGTCAGCAGGGATGCGCACCGTATCATTCAGATACGCGACAAGCCGCCGGGGGCCGTCTGTCGCCTTGTTGTGATACTCCAACGTCCGGCTTTGCGGATAGCGTTCGGCTGGCGGCGTGCAGGCGGCAATCGTCTCCAGCGATGGCAGGGCTTGCATGCCAAACTCGCTGACAAAGCGCCCGTGAAAACGGGGGTACTCGTGGTAATCGGCCATCTGCCCATGCCAGACATCCCAGGTGTGGCGATCACCTTTGGTCTGATCGCGCGTGTTGGTCCCGCCATATGGGCTACCCGGCCAGTAAGGGCGCGTCGGATCGAGCGCGGCGCAGACAGATGGCAGCAGCCGCTCATAGATTTCTCGCGCCGGGAAACGGGTCTGGCTGAAGTCGCCCTCAAAGGCCAGATCATACGCGCCAACCGACTCCGCGACCTGATAGTCCTCGTTGTTCCCGCACCAGAGCGCGAGCGAGGGATGATGACGCAGACGGCGCACTGCCGCTTCGGCCTCGGCTCTGATGCTGGCCTGGAACCAGTCGTGCGCCGGATACAGCCCGCAGGCAAACAGAAAATCCTGCCAGACCAGCAAGCCTAGTTCGTCGCACAAATCGTAAAAGAGGTCGTTTTCATAGATGCCCCCGCCCCAAACGCGCAGCATGTTCATATTCGCATCAGCAGCAGCTTGCAGCAGCGCCCGGTAGCGGTCAGGCGAAACGCGCGGTAGAAAAGAATCGGCGGGAATCCAGTTTGCGCCACCACAGAAGATGGGCATATTGTTGACCTCGAACAGAAAGGTTGTGCCTGGCTCATCCGCCAACGGCTCTTGCAGCAGCCGCAAGCGGCGCAGGCCCAGGCGAAGTTCGCGCCGATCAAGCTCGTTCCCATCCTGCCGGAACGTCGCAGCCAGCCGATAGAGCGGCTGTTCCCCAGCGCCCGCGCCTCGCGGCCACCAGAGACGCGGCGACGCTACCTCGAAGCGATGCCCTATCTGATCGCCTGTCACTGGCAGCGTCGCTGCATCAATCAGTTCATGTGCCGGGCTAAATAGTTCCAGATGCACCACCAGGCCAGAGGCGGCGTCGAGCGGGCGATTTCCCGCCGCAAGCGTGACGCTAACCGGGAGCGCGGCGCTGCCAAGGTCTGGCGCAACATCAGCCGGGCAGTGAACATCCGCGATGCGCTGAGTGTAGGCTTCCAGGCGAATAGGCTGCCAGGGACCGGCGGTAAGCAGACATGGCCCCCAATCCCAGCTGAAGTGATACTGCGCCTTGCGCACGTACAGGCGGCTGAAATCGCCATTCCAGGCCGTTAGCACGCTGTATTCGGCCTGGCGCTGTCGGCCCCGCCGCAGGGCCGACTCGAAGAGCAGCCAGAGTTCATTTCGCCCAGGCCGCAGCAGCGAAGCCGCCGGAACGCGCCGGGGGATGAACATGTTGTCGCTGCTCAGCGCCTGCTGCCCGTTCAGCCAGGCAGTAGCAAACGTATCCAGCCCATCGAAACAGAGGTCAAGCTGCTCTGCCTCCAGAAATGCCGGTTCCAGATCGAAGGCGCAGCGATAGAGCCAGTCGGCCTCGCCAACCCACTGCACATCGCGCTCATGCAGGCCGATGAACGGGTCAGGGATGCGCCCGGCAGCCAGCAAATCCTGGTGGACCGTACCTGGCACGCTGGCAGCTATCCAGCCATCGGGCGTGGAAAAATCCTCAGTAAGAGCGCAGGCGGGATTGCGCTGCTTCAAGAGCCAGTTCGCCGAAAGCACAAGCTGTTTCACTACCCGGACCTCCAAACAGGTTGAGATGCGTTTCGGCGTTCAGTATAGCATGGCCTGGCCCTGTAAACTCTATAGACTCTGTAGACTCTGTAGACTCTTGGGGGATTCCACCACCTATCGGGGGTTGCCACTGGTAGCGCCGCCTTCCTTCGGGAAGGGCCGCTTGCCTCGGCTGGGCCTCGCCACTCTCGCTCCCGTTGGTCGCTCGCGCATCCCTTCCAGGCGGCCAGCGTTGAGCCGCCTGGAAGGCGGCGCTACAAGTAACACGTCTCGCTTGCCAACACCTCATGTTTGGCGGAACCCTCTTGCAGAAATCTGCCATTGCCGCGCAGGCGATGCGCAGCCTATAATGAAAAGCGCATCCGGCAGAAGGGCTTCAGGAAGGCTTTCAGGAGTGACCATGCTCGAAGACCATTCCACCGCTCAGAGCGGTTCAGCAGATACAGCAGTGTCCCACGTACCCGAAGCAATCTATCACCAGCGCCGCGCTCAGTTCGAGCAGCAGCGGGCGCGCTATCATCACTGGAGCAATATCAACGCGAACGTGAATGTCGCCCTGGTCCTCTCTGCCCTGCTGTTGCTCAGCCTGGGTATCTGGTTTGGCGGCCTGACGTTTTTTCTCCTGGCGGCGATCTTCGGCCTCGCCTTTGTGGCCGCCTATATCAATCTTGGCAGGATAAACCAGCTTGAAGAACGCTATCAGACGCTCTGGACGCTGAACGACGAAGGGCTACATCGGCTGCGGCGCGATTGGGGCAGGCTCCCGCTGCGCCAGCCGCCGCTCGCCGATCTCAACCATCCCTATGCCGCCGATCTCGATTTGCTCGGCCATGCCTCCCTGCAACACCTGCTCGGCACGCCCAACACCCCTATCGGTCAGGCCAACCTGCAAGACTGGCTGCTGAATCCGGCCTCGCCAGCCCTTGCCGCGAAACGCCAGGCCGCCGTCGCGGAGCTTGCCCCACAGATTGACTTTCGTGACACCTTCGCGCTGAGCGGGCGATTGATGGGCAAGACCCAGCCAACCTACGAGCGATTTCTGGAATGGGCTGAAGGCGAATCCTGGCTGGCGCAGCGGCCCTGGCTCATCTGGCTGGCGCGTCTGCTCCCCATCCTGGCGCTTGGCCTGCTCGGCCTGCAACTCGGCGGGCTGACCCGCTATCCGTTCTGGGTTCCCATTTTCTTCGCCAACCTCGCCCTGCTGGCGCTCTATTTGCGTCAGGCGAACGCGGCCATCGAGGGCGCGACAGAGCGCCAGCGCGTCTTTCGCGCCTACGCCGATTTGTTTCGGCAAGGCGCCACCCTGCCCTGCGCCGCGCCAGTCCTGCAACGGCTTCAGGCCGACCTTTCCGCAGACAATCTGCGCGCCGACCAGCAGATGCTGCGCCTGGCGCGTATGATGCCGCTTTCCGATATTCGCCGGGCCATGTTTTTCTTCCTGGTGCAGTGGCTGACCCTCTGGGACTTTCACCTGCTCTGGCTGCTGGAACGCTGGCAGCGCCGCGCGGGGAAGCATGCCCGCGCCTGGCTGACCGCGCTGGGCGAGATGGAGGCGCTGCTGGCGCTCGCCACGCTGGCCCATGACCATCCCGACTGGGCCTTTCCCGGTATCGGGCAGGACGCTCCAAAGCCGCTGATAGCCCGCAGCCTGGGCCACCCGCTGCTGGCGCCAAACGTCTGCGTGGGCAGCGATGTCAGCATCGGGCCGCCCGGAACGTTCCTGCTGGTCACAGGCTCGAATATGTCTGGCAAAAGCACGCTCCTGCGCGCCATTGGGACGAACGTGGCGCTGGCGCAGGCGGGCGGGCCGGTTTGCGCGGCGCAGATGCAGATACAGCCGATCACCCTGGCAACCAGCATCCGCGTTCAGGACTCGCTGGAGCAGGGCGTTTCGTACTTCATGGCCGAACTCAAGCGGCTCAAGCAGGTGGTTGATCGCGCCGAGCAAACGCGGGCCGCAGGCGGTTCCGCGCTGCTGTTCTTGCTGGATGAAATCCTGCATGGCACCAACACCAGAGAGCGGCAGATCGCCGTTCGCCATATCCTGCGCCATCTACTCAAGCAGGAGGCTGCGGGCGCGGTCTCCACACATGACCTCAGCCTGGCAGACGCGCCAGAAATCAAGACCCTCAGCCAGCCCGTCTACTTCACCGAAAGTTTTACACGCGGGCCGGAAGGGCCGGTGATGCAGTTCGATTACAAGCTGCGCCCAGGCATCGCCACGTCCACCAACGCGCTCAAGCTGCTGGAGATCGTTGGGCTGGGCGGCGATGACCTGAAGACGTGAGGCTGGCTCACCCCTCTCTGGCGGTATAGGCGATAGTGAGGACCACCTTATTCTGGGCAATGGCGAGATTGGCGAGATTGGGCGGCTCGATGCCAAAGTCCGTCATATAGATCGTGCTGGTTGCCGTTCCGGTGGTCGTGTCTCCCACCAGCTTGCCCTGCACATCAAAGACTTCCTTATTGGTCTTGCCATGCAGCGTCAGGTTGCCGGTAATCTGAAAATGCGCCTCTTGCCCGTCGGTGTAGTTCGCGGGCAGATTTGTTGCGCAGGTCGAAACAAACGTGGCCGTCGGATAGGCGCCAGTCTCCAGGTAGTTTTGCTTTACAAAGTTATCGCGTCGCTGCGAATCGGTCTGCAAAGTGCGCAAATCAACGGTGACGTTCATCGAGGCGACCAGGGGGTCAGCGCCAGTGCGTATCTGGAAACTGCCCTGCGCAGAATGGGTTGTGCCAACGGCCACATTATCCGGTTTATTCTCTATAATCAGGTTTTCATGGACGCTGTAAGAAACCGTTGTCTGATCGGGTGCGATCTGAAAGGTACGCAACCCAGCCGTAGGGACGGGCGTACCGCAAGGGGTAGCCGTCCCTTCTGCTGTGTGGGCCTGGGATTGCGTGATGGTTTTGGCGTAATTCACCGCATACCACTCGAACCCAACGAAAGCCGCAACGATGAGAACCAGGGCCAGACCGCCGCCGATCAACCAGCGGTAACGTCTCTGCATACAAGTGACTCCTTTAACAACAATCGTCTACCCCTGCGCATTTACCGGGCGCTCTCCCAGCGTGGCTTTGATGGTCTGCTGGGCAGCAGCCCGCGCGACGGTAAGCGTGACCTGCGTTCCTGGCTGCTGGCTGAGCAGCGCCGAAGCCAGGTCGTTATTATCGCTGATATACTTGCCATCCACAGCGATAATCACATCGCCCATCTGTAGCCCGGCCTGCTGCGCAGGGCTGCCCCCGGAGGCATCGTTGGCAAAGCCCGTAACCAACACGCCCTGCTGCGCCGACAGCCCCTCGGCTGCCGCGAACTGCGGGGTCACATCCCGCCCTTGAATCCCCAGGAAACCCTGGCCGGTGCTGGTCAACTCGCCCGATTTGGTAAGCTGGTCGGTGACAAATTTGATGCGGTTGGAGGGGATGGCAAACCCGATGTCATTGGCTGCTGAATCGCCCTGGTCAGCCGAAGCCCCCAGCGTCGGCATCCCGATCAATTGCCCTTGCAGATTGACCAGCGCCCCACCGCTGTTCCCTGGATTGATGGCGGCGCTCGTCTGGATGAGGCCGGGCAGCGCAGATGCCGGACCATCTGGCGCTTCGCTTTCTGTTCGATTGACCGCGCTGACGATGCCGAAGGTGGTCGAGTTTTCCAGGCCCAGCGGGCTGCCAATGGCGAGCGCAAACTGGCCGACCTGCACCTGCGAAGAATCGGCAAAGGGAATCGGCGGCAAATCCGTCGCGGCAATCTTCAGAACAGCCAGGTCGTCTTGCGCGTCCTGCCCGATAAGCCGCGCATCCAGTTTCGTACCATCAGAGAGCGCGACCGAGAAGGTGTCGTATCCGCGCACCACATGGTCATTCGTAGCGATATAGCCGTCGCTGGTCAGGATGACTCCTGAGCCGATAGCCTCGCTGGATCGCCCGAGGCTCGTCACCTCGACCACCGAAGCCTGCGCCTTCTCGGAAACTTCGATGATCGTCTGCTGCAAATCGGTCACGCCTGCTGGCAGGGTCACGGTAGAAGAAGAACTGCTGTTCGCGCCGGATGAGTCGGACGGACGCGAGGTCAGCGCGTGTCCAACGCCAAAGCTCCCGATCATCAGCGCCAGCAGCAGAACACCCAGCGCGTACCACTTCCAATAACGGCGGCGTGATGGCGGGCGATTTCCCACGCCCATGCCGACCTGAGAAAAAGCGCCTGGCTGGGAAGCGCCCGCTGGCGGGGGGTAAACAGGTTGCAGCGGGGCGATTGGAAGGGTATCGGCTGCGCCGGGCGCGTTGTTGGCAGGCTGTGCTATGCTATTGTGCCTCTCTTGAGACTCCAAGGTATTCTCCTCCTCAGATAAAGAAACGAAAAGCTGGGAGATGAACCTCATCTCTCGTTCATAACGATACCTGGGGAGCATGTGAAAACTCTTTGAGACAGATGTGAAACTTCACATCTCTGCACAAGCTAGCGCCTGACCGTCTCAGCAGCAGGAAGCGTGATTCTGGCAACAGCGCCCTGTCCAGCAGTGCTGGAGAGCGTGAGTGCGCCACCATGAGAGGCAGCAATGCCCCGCGCAATAGAGAGGCCCAGGCCCGCGCCCCCTGCTTCGCGCGAGCGTGCCTTATCAACGCGATAAAAGCGTTCCCCAAGATGCGCCAGATGCTCAGCAGCAATCCCGATGCCCGTATCGCTGACCTCCAGACAAGCTTGCCCCTGGCTGGTAAAGGCGTGCAAGGTCACGCTCCCGCCCGAGCGGTTATACTTAATCGCGTTATCAACGAGGATCATCGTCGCTTGCTCCAGCAGACTTTTATCCCCAATCACCAGCGCCTGATTCGCCTGCGGCTCGCGCGCCCGTGTCTGCTCCACCTGCACTGTAACCTGCTTCTCCCGCGCAAATGCGTGTACCCGATGCGCCACTCTTGTGGCGACGCTCGCCAGATCAACCACCTCGCGCTCCAGGTGAAACTCCCCCGCATCCAGGCGGGCCAGCGTCAGCATACTATTTGCCAGTGTCGTCATATGCCCCGACTCAATGACAATATCTTCGAGCAGCGCCACGTCGTCCGGGTCCAGGCGGCCACGCCCGGAAAGCAACACCTCGGCATCGGCGCGCATCAACGTCAGAGGGGTGCGCAGTTCATGCGAAGCATCAGCAATAAAGGCTTGCTGGCGCGCAAACGCCAGCCGCGTAGGAGCAAGCGCGCGATCAGCCAGCAGCAGGCCACCTACTGCTGCGGCAAACAGCGTTGCTGCGCCCAGGATGAGCAGCAGGATGAGCGTCTGATTCAGCACCGCTTCCTGCGTGTTCACCAACTCAGCCACCTGAACCACACCCAGGATACCGTCCCCTCCTGGGTCCGGGACCACCTGGGCATAGACATAAACGTCCCCTATATCGCCCCCGTAGTTGATGGTTTCAGTTGCCGAGCCATTCTGTATGGCCTGGCTCACCAGAGAATCTTTCACGAAGGGGTTGGATGAGCCTTTAGGGCCGTTGACGGGATTGCCTGATGGATAGGTCAGAGGCAGATAGACGCCATTCGGATCGAAGCAATCTACCGGGAATACCTGGCCTCTGAAGACAGCGGAAAAGAGTACGCCAGAAGAGGTAGACACCAATTCGCTGTCCGGCGGGTAGGGCTGGCCGGGATGCCTCTGCCAGTGAGATGTAATCGAATCAGCCGTATTCTTGAGATCAGCCTGCACAGGGCCAAAGAGAAGTTGATGCACACTGAGGTAGAGGACGATACCAAAGAGCAAGAGCATCCCGGCCAGCACACCGCTGTACCAGAGCGTGAGATGCCGTCTGAGGCGAGCAAATATCATCCCGCCCGGCTCTTGAGCCAGACGGCGATCTCTGGACAAGAGTGACCGAAGAACATCGCTGCCGCGCCTCATCGTGTCGCCTCGATAGCCTTTTCCGCGCCCTCAATCTTATATCCGACACCGCGAACGGTTTTAATCAGTGGGCGCGCGAAGCCCTGATCAACCTTATCGCGCAGATAGTGAATGTAGAGATCGACAACGTTGGAGAGCGACTCCAGGTCATAGCGCCAGACATGATCGATGATCTGCGTCCGCGAAAGCACCTGCCCTGGGTGCCGCATGAGATATTCTAAGAGCGCGAACTCTTTCGCCGTCAGTTCGATCATTCGTCCGGCGCGGCGCGCCTCATGGCGCATCAAGTCCAGGGTCAGATCACCGACGCGCAGTTGCGAGCCGCTATTGAGCGCGCGGCCACGCCGTCGCAGCAGCGCGTTGACGCGGGCCAGCAGTTCGGCCATCGCAAAGGGTTTGACCAGATAGTCATCGGCCCCAACATTCAGGCCATTAACTCGATCTTCAACCGCGCCGCGCGCCGTCAGCATCAAGACCGCTGACTCCACCGCATGATTACGCATCTGACGGCAGATTTCCAATCCATCAAGGTCTGGCAGCATCAGATCAAGAATGACCACATCGTAGGTGTCGCTCAAAGCAAGATTGAGGCCAGTGCGCCCGTCATGGGCCAGATCAACGGCGTGGCGTTCTTCGGAAAGCATGCGGCGGAGGAGGGCCGCCAACCGCCGCTCATCTTCTACGACTAAAATGTGCATGATTGCCACTCTTTTCTGCTGCCCTGCCACGCGGTCTGCTGCGCCTGATGGCCTGGATGTATCGTATCATAGAAACTTCACTACCCTAATTGCAACAGAAAAAGATGTGAGCAAGATTAGAAAATCGCTTAGAGCAGGAGTTCCGCCATCAGGCGCAGTGCTTCAGGCTGGCTGGTTCCGCAAATCATGGTCGTGGCGCGCGATGTTTTCCAGGGTTCCACCAGTTCGGCAATGCGCTCCTTCGGCCCGCAAAGCGCCACCTCATCCACCAGCGCATCAGGAACGGCGGCCATAGCTTCAAGCTTGCGCCCCTCCAGGTAGAGGTCTTGAATCTCATGCGCGGCGGCTTCATAGCCATAGCGGCAGGCGAGATCGTTGTAGAAGTTCTTGCCCCGCGCGCCCATGCCGCCGATATAGAGCGCCAGCATCGGCTTGATTTGATTGCGGCATTCCTGCACATCATCTCCCAGGACCACAGAAACTGTAGGCGCGATGTCAAACGCCTCGCTGGCCTGCCGCTTCGCCAGCCCGGCAGAAAGCGACGCGAGATAGGCTTGCTCTCGCTGAGGCGCAAAGAAGATCGGTAGCCAGCCATCAGCGATTTCACCCGCCAGTTCAATGTTCTTCGGCCCAATGGCAGCGAGATAGATGGGGATACGCGCGCGCAGCGGATGAACGATCAGTTTGAGGGGTTTGCCCAGGCCAGTGCCGCCATCAATAGGAATACGGTATTCCTCTCCCTTATATTCCAGGGGAGCCTCGCGCGCCCAGATGCGGCGCAGAATCTCGATATATTCGCGGGTTCGCGCGAGCGGCTTGCCATAGGGCTGACCATGCCAGCCTTCCACGACCTGCGGACCAGACAGGCCAAGGCCAAGCAGCACGCGCCCGCCGCTCAGCAAATCAAGGGTGGCGGCGGTCATAGCCGTCATGGCTGGCGTGCGCGCGGGCATCTGGAGGATGCCGGTGCCAAGCTTGAGCTTCGAGGTCAGCGCCCCCACCCAGGTTAGAGGCGTAATCGCATCAGAGCCATACGCCTCAGCCGTCCAGGCCGAATCGAACCCCAGGCGCTCCGCTTCTTGCGCCAGCGCCACACCGTTGTTGGGACCAGCGCCCCAATAGCCTAAATTGATTCCCAGCCGCATTGCTTGTTCCTCTCTTCCCATCTCTCTGCGGTTGCTCAGGGTGAAAGACGCTCAGCCAGATACTTCAAGCTCAACGGATAACGATATTCGATGCTCATATGGGTGGCGTCGAATAGCTCAAAGAAGACATCCTTGACACCAACCTCTTCCAATGCCTGACGAAATGCCTCGGCCCCCAGATCAAGGAAGAACTCGTCACGCTTGCCCGCGTCAATATAGATCGCCCGCATGCTGCGCAGGGCTTCCGCGTGGTTCGGCGCCATGCGTACCGGATCCCAGGCCAGCCACCGCTCCCACACTTCAGGGATCAGCTTGCCAGTGGTGGTATCGTAGGGGAGATGGATCGTGCCATCTTCATCTGCCGAATAGCAGGCGGCCATACACCAATCGTTCAGCAAATGACCATCGGGTTCTTTAGAAAACGCGGGGCGGCTGCGAAAATCTTCCCAAAACTTGTCAAAAGACCCGCTATACTGATCGCGCAGCGCCCGAACGGATCGGGGAAACTCTGGAAGGTAGCACATCTCGAAGAGCGCATCACCCGCGTGGGTCGCCAGCCCGCCCCACAGGTCGGGACGCAGCATCGGCGTGATCATCGCGCCGTAGCCACCGCTAGACTTGCCAGCGATGCCACGATGCGCGCGTTCAGGCAGCGTGCGATAGTGGCGATCAACCCAGGGAACAATCTCTTCACACAGGTAGGTATGATAACGACCAGTGCCGGGCGAATCCACGAACTGGCTGCCGCCAAGCGAAGTCCAGCAATCAACCCAGACGACAATGCAGGGCGGCGCTTCTCCGTTGGCAAACAGATCGTCGGCAAGTTCTGGAAAGTTCTTGCGAAATGGCGCGCGGTTGCGCCACATATCAAGCTGGCCGGTGAGGCCCTGAATCATATAGACGCTGGGATAACGGCGGCTGGATTCCTGGTGATAGCCGGGCGGCAAATAAATCCAGAGCGGGCGCTGGTGCGGATCGCCTAACGGGTTGCCTTTCAGGGCTTCGCTCTCGAATGTGACCTCCTCATACTGACCGCGAACTGCGAAAGACCAGGGACGCATGGGGATTCTCCTCTCAAGGATAGAGGCTCACCTGATCAACAGGCTCATTGAAACTATTGTTATTACTGGGTATGCTATGGGCATGATAACACACTAGATGAGCTAGCGTGCCTTCCAGTCCCTCTGAAGAATGCCGACGGCTTTGGTACCGAGGGGTTACTTTTTTCCCCCGTTAGTATTTACCCTCTTGCATGGTGTGTTAGGATACTAATGTTGCCAAGCAGAAGGCTGCGCAAATCATCCAGTAAACTCCCCGATCCTGGCCGATGAGTCAATTGTTTAGGAGTCTGACCCCTGAAGCCAATTAAGGAGTCCGCTCTTGGAAACAAAGAGCATCCGTAGACTTCTCAGCCTTCTCGAACTAGGAGGGCAGACAGCGTTAGTGCGGATCTATCCATTGGCTGAGCCGCCTTCGCCTGGATCATCGCCTGGTTCGCCTGGCTGGTCCCAGGGAAACTCTTATTCAACCCATGCTGCTGCCCCCTGGTATGCAGATTTGTATATGCAAGCAGGGCAGATGGAATACTGCGCGGTCTTTAAGGCGAGTGGGGAGCGCAGGTTTATAGGGGATCAGGCGCTCAATTTTCTAGGCCAGATGGGAGGGCTTTTCTATGAACTGCTTCCACTGCCAACAGCACCGGGTTTCCCTCCCCCAGAAGGAGAGGCCAGCCCTTTCGCTACGCGGCCCGGGGGTTATGCCGGGACGACTGCGCCACCAGAAAGGTTTATTGCTCCGCAATCAAGAGAGGAAGGCTGGTTTCCAGCCGCCCCGAACTCCCCGCCCATTTCCTGGCGGCCCGTTCGTACCAGGTGGGGAGATCTCATGGCACAGAATGCGCAGCGGCTCACACGCGACCAACGTCGGATTCTGTCGCTCATCAATGGGCGGCGCTCGGTTGGTGAACTTTCTCGCTTGTTAGGGACTTCTCCCACAGCACTCTCTGAAATTCTTACTTTCTTCCGAGATCAAAACTTGATTTCCTGAAAGCATAGCTGGCGCCCCTGCTCCAGCAAGCGTTCGCGTACTAAACTGGTGAGACTAAACTGGTGATAACAGGAGGTATTTCTCGATGAGACCCTGGTCTACCGATCAGCCCCCGCGCAGCGGGGATGCCAGACCCAGGCGGGTTTCAGGGATTCCTGCCCAGGAGCAGAATCCTCCCATGCCAGGACGGCCCATGTCCGGTCCTATGGAGCGGGGCGCCGATCAGTTTGCAGACAATTGGATGACACAGCCGCCCTTTAACAATCAGATGCCGCCAGCGTTCATGCCCCCTTCTGGCCCGGCAGCCAATGTATCTCGTCCATTACCAGGGGGAGCGCCGTCCGGGCCGACCCCGAAATATGAAATTGCGCGGCCAGCAATATCGTTAGGCCGATTCGGGCGCGCAACCGGCCTCAGCCTGAAGCTCCGCTTTTTGCTGGCGCTGACATTGCTCTCGCTGGCGCCAGCCTTTCTCCTGGTCTTGCTCTACCAGCAAGCCAATCAAACATCGCTGGGGCAGGCAGGCCAGCAGGCGTTGGTTGCCGCTGCCCAGACCAACAGCCACGCACTGACGCAGGAGCTAGCCCGCCGCCAGGGCCATCTCGCGCGCCTGGCAAAGCAGAGCAGCATAACACAAGCCGGTCAGGGGTCTCCAACGTCGAACACCCTCCGGCAAGCTGAAGCTCTCCTGAGCGACGCCAGCCTCTCCACAGGAGATGCCGTCGCCTGGATGGTCCTGAGTGGAAATGATCGGATTATCGCCGCAGCGCCTGATTCCATTGAGGGGCAGGGACTGGGGAAGGCGACGATCCTCCAGCATCCCGATGCCCTGGAGAGTTTTGTCCAGGCGCAGCGCAAAGCGCCTGCCCCCAAGGATGGTGAGACCTCGCTGGCTGTAGCGAGTGGACAGGACGATGCCATTACCGATAAGGTCTGGGTTGCCACCTTAGCTTTTGTTTCGCCAGCAGCGCCTGCCCAGAGCGGTGTGGTTCTGGCTGTATTTTCTCTTCCAGCTATTGTCAGCGCGTATCTCTCAGCGCCTTCTTCCAGCCCTACCAGCTATGCCGCCCTGTTCGATACCCAGGGGACGATCCTGGGGGTAGCAGGCAATGAGAAACTGGCGCAGCAGCAAGGGAAGCCAGTTTCCATCGCTCCACTCAAAAATGTGCTTACTACTCTGCAAACAGGCCAGAGCAGCGACGCGCCAATCTACGATGATCCTACGACTGGCGCACAGGAAACAGCGGCGGGCGTCTTCGTCAAAGACCTGGGATGGATCTTTCTGGTCGTCGCGCCCCCAGCGGACCTGGCGGCAGCCACAACGGGGCTGCTGGCCGGGCGCAATGTTCCGCTCATCTTCTTGAGCATCATCGTCGTGACCACCCTGGCGGCAACCTGGGTCGCCCTGCCGATTGTGCGCCCCATTCGGCGGGCCACTCGTGAAATCCTGGCAAGCACCGATGACGTGCGATTGCTCGCTGAACAGGCGAAGCAAATTGCAAAAGATCAACGGCTTGGCACTGATATTTTGGAGGGCGCTGCTAAAGGTTTGGATATGCGGCGGCGGGCCATTGGCCGAGACGCCACCCTCATTGTAAACTCTTCCGCTGCGGCAGCGACTCGCCTGGCCCAGATTGCTCATGCCATCAACGAGTTACCAGAGTCCATGCAAACGCCCATGCAGATATTGGCGCGCGAAATCTATCAAGAACTGCAAACCGCTCATCAACTGGCTTCTGGCATTTCCAGCGGTCTTGAGAGCGACCCCGCCCAGAAGCGGCTGGGCAACGTCATGGAAGGTGCGGCTGAGATCAGCCAGCAGTTTGATCAGGCGAGCCAGCAGCTTCAACATGGCGCAGGTCGGTTGGAACGCGCCGCCGAAACCCTGCAATAATTAAGGCGTGTATAACTGAAATTACTGAAAGCGAGGCCCGCAATGATTACGCGGTCTCCAATGGCATCCAGAATGCCGATGTCGCCTGAGTTTCGAGCCGAACAACCGGAAGATGATGGGCTGATGGGGGCAGTGGCCCCTGTCCTGCCTTCAGAACGATTACCCCAGGGATTCGCTTTACCGCGAGTGCTGCGGGCGCAAGACCTGACGGTCCTCTGTCTGATTGCTGTATTCCTCGTCGCCAATGTCTCGACAATTGCCAGCGGCGGCGGCGCGGCTTTTCTCTACCTGGGCCTGGGTTTTGTGGCATTCTTAATCCCCTCGGCCCTGATCTGCGCCCAACTGTATCGCCTCTTTCCGGCTGAGGGAGCGGTATATCTTTGGACACATAAGGCGCTGGGCAGTTTCTGGGATATGTTTGTGGGCTTTTTCTGCCATTGGTGGCCGGGCGCCTTTGGATTGACCATTGAGGTCGGAGCTGCCGTCACCTATCTCCAGGCGATGAATCCTACCTGGCTCCAACAGCCCTGGCAGCAAGGTTTGACCGAAATCGGCGTCCTCTTGCTGGCATTAGCCATGTGTTCCCTTGGTCAGCGCAGCATCCAGATGATACTCAACACGGTCTTCCTGGGCTATGCGGCTATTATCGTCTTGCTAGGGCTGGCCGGGGGTCTCTGGCTCCTCAGCGGCCATCTTCCTCAAGGAGATTTCACGTCGCAAGGGTGGCAGATCAGCAAAGCAAACCTGCCCCTCTTTGCCATCGTCATTCTTTCGCTGCTAGGCATGGAAGTGCCGCTCAATATGGGCGGAGAACTTGCCAATCGGCGGGAGGGCCGCCGCTATCTCTCCTGGGCTACCATCATCACCATCGTGGGCTATCTCATTGCTACATTCGGTATTCTGGTGGTCTTGCCGCCCGATGAAGCGGAACAATCCGGGCTGATTAGCACCGTCTTCACCCAGGCGTTTGGCTCCACTGCCGGAACCGCCTTTGGCGCATTCACCAATGTAACCCTGGTCATCTACTTTATCTGCGCCACAGCCGCGTTTAACCTGATGTTTGCCCGGTTACTGATGGTAACGAGTGTTGATTGGCGGCTTCCCAGGTCGCTGCACCGCCTGAATGCGCGGGGCGTACCCTTCACCGCAATGACCTTCCAGGTTGGCTTTAACATCATCTTCATCGCCATCCTGTTCTTCCTGGCCCCCACCCTGGCCCCCACCAACCCGCTAGAATCTCTCCTCGTGTTTCTTGTCACCATCAACGGGCTGGGCGTCGTCTGGGAACTCTCGATGGTGGCCCTCTTTATTACAGGTATCGTGCTGTTTGCACGCTATCGCCGCGAGCTAGCCAACCGCTGGATTGCCCCACCGCTGATTCTCTATCTGGCTGCCATTTTAGGCATGGTTTCAGCCGGTATTTCAATCTTCACCATCTTTTACGCTGGCTCCCCCATTCCTTTTCTTCTCGATAATAGCCAATGGATCTACTATGTCGCATTGGTGGTATTAGGGAGCCTGGCATTAGGGGCTGTACTCAGTTTTCTCGCCCCGGAGGCGGAAGATACCGTCGAACTAACGACACGCCTGGAACGCCGACCAGGCCAGCGCATGACCTGATAGCGAGGTTGGCGATCATTTCGCCAGCGCCGCGCGTATAAACTCTCACTCAGGAAAGAGAAGGAAGGCTCCGTATGTCCAGCACAAGCTCTACGGTTTTGACCCCGGCGCTCCAACACTTGCGGGCATCCTGCCCACTGGCTGAAAGGACCATCTATCTCGCCAACTGCTCTCAAGCCCCTCAGTCGCAGCCGGTGCGAGCGGCGGTCCAGACATTCATGGAGGGGTGGGCCACGCTCGGTATGCACTGGGGAGGCTGGATCGAGGAGGTTGAACGCGCTCGCGCAGTTTTCGCCGCCCTCATCGGCGCGCAGCCAGAGGACATCGCCATCGGCGCTTCGGTGTCACAACTCGTTGCTTCGCTTGCCAGCGCACTCATGCAGCCGCAGGCATCCCGGAGGCGCGTGCTGAGCAGCGTCGTGGAATTTCCTGGTGTGGGCCAGGCGTGGCATGCAGCGGTACGGGCCATGCCTGGCTGGAAGCTCGATATGCTCACCGGCGTCGAAGCCGAGGTCATCGAAGCTGATCGGCTGGCGGAAGCAAGAGCTGGCCTGCCCATCCGCCACACACATCCATCAGTGGTCGTCAGCGCCCAGCAGGTTGTGGCCGCCATTGACGAAACAACAGCCCTGGTTTCCGTTCCCCTGGTAGGCTATACGAACGGCGCTTTGATGGACGCGCAGGCAGTGGTCGCCGCCGCGCATGCGCGGGGCACGCTGGTCTTGCTTGACGCCTACCAGGGAGTGGGCAGCGTGCCAATTGACGTGCAGGCAAGCGAGGTGGACTTCCTCGCAGCAGGCACATTGAAATATTTGCTAGGAACAGCGGGAATCGCCTTTCTCTACGTGCGCCCCCAGGTCCGTCAACAGCTTGAACCGGCTGCAACTGGCTGGTTTGGGCGGGCGAACCCATTCGACTTTAATCCCGCTGGTCTGGAATATGCCTCTGGCGCCAGCCGCTTTGATCTGGGGACGCCTCCGCTCATCAACGCCTTCGTCGCGCGGGCAGGCATGGAGCTTATCCACAAGACCGGCGTTGCGGAAATCAAGGCGCAGATAGACCGCCTTTCAACCCTGACCCATCGCGCAGCGCCAGAGCGCGGCTTGAACATCCTGGGTCCGCAAGCGGGAACCCCGAAAGGGGCCATTACGGCTATTGACGCCGGTTCCCCCAGGCGGGCCGCATGGCTAGAAGGAGAACTCCGCAAACAGAACGTTATCGCCTCGGCTCGTGGCGAGGCCATGCGCCTCGCGCCACACGGCTTTACCCAGGAAGGCGAACTGGAGCAAGCATTAGACGTTCTTGCGCAGTTGCTGAAGAGCGCCCCAGTCGAACTGGCAGCTACATCATAAAGAAAGGAGGAGAGAGCAGCATGGCGATCAAGCGAGTTGACCTGTCGCAGCAATACACCAACGATATGCCGCGCTTCCCTGGCATGGAAGCGCCAGAGATCGAACTGCTGGCGCGAGTGGAGGCGCATGGCTATGGCATGGAACGCTTTCGCATGACGACACACCTGGGAACCCACACGGACTTTGGCGCGCATATCGCCCTGGGCGGCAAGAAGCGCCAGGACTACACACCAAGCGACCTCTGGGTGGATGACGCCCAGGTCTTTCATTTTCCTGGGCATAAAGGGGCCATCACTCTGGCTGAGATTACCCCACACCTGCCCCGCGCGCGCCCAGGCGGGGTGGTGCTAATTGCGACAGGGCACTCGGCTAGCTGGGGCAGCCCGGCCTATTATCGGGATAACCCCTATCTTGAACGGGAAGCGGCTCACGCGCTCATTGAACGCCGTATTCTGGCGATTGGGTTCGATGGCCCTTCCGCCGATCCGGTGGGAGAAGGGGAGCCTACCGGCGCGGATGATTTCCCGCTGCACCAGCTCTGGCTGGGCGGCGGCTGCCTTCTTCTGGAGAATCTCGCCCGACTTCAAGAGTTGCCCGATCAGGTAGAACTCGTCATCGGAGCCATCAATATCCGTGACGCAACGGGCATTCCATCAGCGATCTGGGCGAAATTCGCATCGTAACCCCCATTCTCGTAGTGTTCATCTAGGAGTGCGAAAGGAAGCTATTCACCATGTCCGATGTATCACCACAAGCCAGCCAACCAGCAGTGGCCGTCGCTGCCGAAGAAAGTAGCCAGCTTGGCAAGGGCAGGCTTCGGGTCTGGGATGCGGTGGGGCAGTCGGTGGGGTTGCTCGCTCTTATCATGGCTCTGGCAATTACCACTGGCCCCATCGCCGCATTTGCCGGGCCAGCGGCGCCGTTAGCCTACCTCATAGCTGGCCTGGGCAGCCTCTGCCTGGCCTATGTCTTTATCCGCTTCACCCGGAGCATGGCAAGCGCCGGGAGCATTTATACCTACGTTTCCAAGGGATTAGGCCCCGAAGCCGGTTTTATGGGTGGCTGGCTCTATGCCGGGGCGTTTACCTTCGGGGTCTCCTTCACGCTGGCTATTGCCAGCTTCTATACCTCGGTGTTTATGTCTGAGCAATTCAATAACGACTTCACGGGAGATTGGTTCTGGATCTTCCTGATCGGGATCGTTTTGCTCTTCCTGTTTGCGTTTTTCGACATACGTTTCTCTACCCGCACACAGTTGGTCGTCACAGCCGTTGGGGTAGTGGCAGTTCTGATCGTGGTCTTCGCTATCCTGTTCCAGGGAGGCGCTGGCGGCCTCACCATCCACCCATTCTCCCCCAACGCGGTTTCAGGGGGTCTTTCCAGCCTCTTTGTAGCCGTCATCTTTGGTTTCACAGCCTTTGGTGGTTTTGAAGCCGCCGCTACGTTGGGGGAAGAATCCGTCGATCCCCGGCGCGCCATTCCGCGCGCTATCCTGGTGTCTATCCTGGTAGCGGTGGTGTTTTTCGTCCTGACCACCTATGCCTTCGCCGTTGGCTATGGGGCTGATGACAAAGGCGCTCTCAAGTGGGCTGTTGATGCCGCACCGCTGGATACGCTTGCCGCGCAGTATGTTAACCCAACCCTGGCAAAGATCATTGATGTGCTAGTGGCGATTGATGCGTTTATCGCCTCGCTCGCTGGCCTCAACCTGGCGTCCCGCGTGCTGTTTGCGATGGGGCGAGACCGGGGGCTGCCTGCTGTCTTTGGCCGAAGCCACTCGCGCTTCAAGAGTCCCTGGGTTGGCATTATCTTCGCGCTGGTGATTACCATCATCCTGGGCGCGCTGCCAGGGCAGCAGATGGATAGCCTGGGAGGTCTACCCCTTCCAAAACCGCTGCCATTCGCCTTCTTCCTGGCCGGAACCGCAACTTTAGGCATCCTGGGGGCCTATCTTCTGGCGGCGATTTCGGGCCTCGGTTTCTTCCAACGCGAAAAGGGCGGCGGTCTGCATATTATCTGGCAGGTGCTGCTTCCACTGATCGCGGTGCTGATCGTCGGGGCCACGCTCATTAGCTCCTTTGCTCCCCTCCCGCCAGCGCCTCCACTGGCGGCGCCTCTGAGCTACGCTCCCTATATCTTTGGCGCCTGGCTCCTGTTGGGCCTGCTGCTGGTCGTTGTGGTGAGAAACGTTAATCCTGCTCAGGTGAGCAAGTTCGGGCAAATCGTCGCAGGCGCAGGGGAAGAAAGCCAGGAAGGCGCACCCGCTGCTGGCGACTGAGTTCGCATCTTAGCGAGAAAGCAAGCGCAGCCCAGGAAGGGCACGCGCTTGCTTTCTTTTGCCGGGAAAGAAGACCTTAGTCTATGCGATCCAACAGCACAACGGGAATCTGCCTCGTGGTCTTTCGCTGATACTCGGCAAATCCTGGCATCAGCGCGGCATGTTGGGCATACAATCGCTCGCGCTCTTGCCCCTTTGCAACGGTAGCGCGAGCCTGAAACCGCTCGTCGCCTAGTTCCACCGTCACGATGGGATTGGCAAGCAAATTATGATACCAGTCGGGGTTGGTGGGTCCGCCGCCTTTGGAGGCAACGATGACGAGGCGGGTGCCATCCGTCGAATAAGCAACGGGCGTCGTGCGTGGCTGGCCGCTTTTGGCCCCAATGGTGGTCAGCAGAAGCAATGGGTTTGGGCCACCGACATCGCCGCCGTTGGCGCGAAACTTTTCAATGACTATCTGATTATAGTTACCTGGCATGCTCATCGTTTCTCCTGTGTGGATAGAAGATATTTCCGCACCTTCCTATAGATAAGATACTTACCTGAAGTTGGTATGGATATGCGTATTCTACCACGACAGCTATGAATAGCAGCTAGCCAGAAGACTAAAATGGCCTATGCTTTCGTCCAGGTGACTCTATCGCAGCCCGAAGAAAACAGGCTTAGCCCGGCGTCTTCCAGATACCGCTATCTGACGGCTGAACGTGGCGCTGCATGAGTTGCTGCAATTGGAGAACGGTATTCCAATTTCTTGCTGTTCCAGCGGTTTTCAGCTTTTTCTCGATAAAAGTCCCAGAAAGTTTTGAGCGTCCCATTCCGTTCGGATAATAGATATGCACTTCTTTGCCGATGATGCGGAGTTCTTCAGGGCCACCATACGACTTTAATAGGTCTTCCTGGGCTGCATCGTCAGGGCGCACCGCCAGAAACATCACGAGGACCAGCTTTAACTCTTTGCCTGGTTGGCCCTGAAACGGGTTATAGGTGATAATCTCTTGTAGCTCATCTGAAGTACGAATCAGGACTTCCGAGTGAAAGCCAAATGTTGTCTCAAAGCTGCGCTCAATCTGGCTTCGCAGTTGGGCCACGTTGGCGTCATCACAGTGAAAGACCACATTGCCACTCTGGATATAGGACAGGACATCCCGTAAGCCCAGCGATTCGTGCAAAGCTCTGAGTTCATCCATTTTTACTTGATGGTTCCCCCCAACATTGATACCCCGGAACAGGGACACAAACGCTGTTGTCATGTTCAATCCCCCTTATACCAAATCTTGGTATATACTAGAGGTATGTCGAAACGTCTTACGCTTGCTGAACACCTACCGATGGCTGATTTAGAACAGCGCTACCGGAAGGCCTCCGACCCCGTTGCACGCAGTCAGTGGCAGATCCTCTGGTTG
>DATBHW010000068.1 GCA_036557285.1 Ktedonobacterales bacterium | reverse complement strand
CGCCTCACCGGCGACCAGGGCTGCCCGTTCAGCGTTTCCACGTGCCAGCGTTTGGCCGCCGGGACGGCGGCGCTACACAGGCGGCCTTCGCGCATCCTGCCAGCAAAACAACACAGCAGAGAAAATTCGGGATGACTCATGTCTACAGAACAGATGATCTTGATGAGGATGTGTTTGCCTTAGAAGATTCTCATAAGGTATGCGCTCGCAGAGTCGCCTTATTCTGTTGCTGCTGCTCTATGTGCTGCTCTGGAAAAGTGTCGCCAACGTGGGAAGAGGCGGTGGGTTCTGTGGCGATAGGGAGAGTGAAGCGAAACGTGCTTCCTCGCCCTGGTTTGCTTTCGGCCCAGATACGCCCACCATGCCCTTCCACAAGATGCCGGGCAATTGCCAGCCCCAGGCCAGTGCCGCCGGGCGTGCCAGGAAGAGGTCCAGCGTTTCCGCGTGTGCGCGCCCGATCAACTTTATAAAATCGCTCAAAGATGCGCGGCAAATCTTCTTCGCTGATGCCGATGCCGGTATCCCGTACCCAGACGGTAAGGGATTGCTCACCCTCGGTTGGATCTGCCGCGAGGGTGATTGTGCCGCTTTCGGGGGTGAACTTCAAGGCGTTATGAAGGAGATTAAGCAAGACCTGCTCGATGCGCTCCCCATCCGCCAGCGCCAGTGGAAGGGTCGCTGCTGGTGGTTCCGGCTGGCTGTCCCAGGCCAACTGGAGCTTGACGCCTTGCAGCGCCGCCAGGTTTTCTACCCGCGCTGCCGATTTCTTGATGAGTTCGCGTATGTCGGTTGGTTCCAGCCGGAGTGGCAGATGTCCTGACTCGATGCGTGAGAGTTCGAGCAGTTCGTTGACCATCCGGGTGAGCGCGTCAATTTCCACTTCGATGCGTTGGGCAAAAGTACGCGCGGCTTCCGGGTCACGATCCAGTATGTCCTGAAGGGTTTCAGCCAGCAGCTTAACCGAGGCAAGCGGTGTGCGTAGCTCATGAGACACGTTGGCGACAAAGTCACGGCGCACCGTCTCTAGCTGTTGAAGACGAGTCAGGTCTTCGATAGTGAGTACCAAATGGCTGGGCAGGCCGTCCGGCACTGCCTGGCGCAGTAGAGCAGGCGGGCCATATCTCGTTTCTTGCTCAGCAAATATGCCCCCAACGGAGCTAAGCCGGAGGGGTGTGATGACGATGCGCCAGGTTTCGCCAAGGGCGGTGTTATGTACGATTCGCTCCTGGCCCTTGCCGGTTTTGGCGCTTTCCATCAACATCATAGTGGTTTCGTGGTCTTGAATTACTGTTGCTACGACACGTCCAACCACCCGATGATGTGGCAGATGGGCCAGCTCTGTCGCCGCCTGGTTTGCCTGAAGGATCACTCGGTCGCGGTTGACGACAAAGACCGGGCGTGGCACAGCATCTAACATGCCTGAGAAGAGACGTTCTAGCGCCAGCATTTCCGTTTCAATTTGCGACTGGCGGCGCTGCGCGCGCTGCTGGGCTTCTCTGGCCCCGTCACGCTCGCCAAACGCGCGCCGGATCAACAAAAGCCAGCTAAACGATGCAACCAGTATTCCAGCCAGCGCCCCAAGTAACACATCCAGCAGCATTCTGGCCTCTTGTGTTCTGTACTCTGCTCTGTCTTTCGATACGAACACATTCTAGAGTTGGCCTGTCGGGTGTGTCAAGGGCAGACGCTTTTTTACTCTGGCTGGCCCTGCATGCTTACGGCCCCGGCCTCCGGTAGTGTGGCAGGTCCCTCTTCTGTCTGGGCAGGCAGGCGCAGAAAGAAGATCGAGCCTTCTCCCGGTATCCCGGTACTTACGACTCCGACTGTCCCGCCCATCGCTTGAGCGAATACCCGACAGAGATAGAGTCCTAAACCGTTGCCATGCACGCTGCTGGCGATGTCGCGGGGCAGGCGTACAAAGCGTCTAAAAAGCAGTTCTCGCTGCTCTGGAGGGATGCCCAGGCCCTGGTCCTGCACCGCGATTTCCACCATCTGCCCAGGCGCTCGGCTGGCGCTTACCCGGCTGAGGAAGCGCGCGCTTTTATCGGGGATGAGCCGCGCTCCGATGATGATCGGCGTCTCTGGTGAGGAATACTTGATTGCATTTGAGATCAAATTGGTGATGATCTGCTGCACCCGAACAGGGTCGCCCCAAACAGCAAGGTCTGCGGGAATGTAGAGTTGCACATGCCGCCCGGTACGATCAGCCTCAAGCGGGTCAACAAGTGTGAGGGCCGCCTGAGCCACTTCTCGGACATTCACCGCTTCGGGTGTATAGTCGCCAGCTTCCTCTTCGATGCGGCGAGTATCGAGGATACTTTTCACCAGATGTACCAGATTTGCGCACGCCCCTTGCGCTCGTTCCAGCATATCCAGCCGCTTGGCTGGTGTCGCCTGCGCTTCTGGATCGGCCAGCAGTTCAATATAGCCCTGCATAGTCATCAGCGGAGTGCGCAGTTCATGATTGACACTGGTGATAAATTGATCTTTTAACGAATCAAGCTGCGCCGCCCGTTCATTGGCGCTGAGCGCATTGAGGAGGTCGCGCGTCGTCAGTAACTGCCGGGTAATGATGAGCAGCACTACCAGTCCGGTGAGGATGAGCAGTGGGACGACAGCGCCCTGTCGGTCTGGCCGGGCCTGAATTGCGATCAGGAGTCCAAATAAGAGCAGGACCGGGGCGACGAGCAAGAACAACTGGCTCGGCGCGGAACTCGCCCGAAGCCGGGGTGTTCGCGTGGTCAGCCCCTCTCCCCAGGCCCACTGGGGACGCGGCTGACGGCTGCGCAGCAGCGAGAGCGGCGCCAGGCTCAAGGCAAGGACACCGGCGACCCAGAAAGGGTCTACAAAGAATGTCCCAGGCGCATAGGCGGGACCAACATGCAAATCAGGCAGGGAGAGATAATTGTAGGCGGTATCGGCAGACATCAGACAGAGGAAGCCGCCCATCAGCCAGAAGAGTACAGGCCGATAGCTGCTCTGGACCCCGCGCGCCAGCAGGACAATCAAGACCAGCAGCAGCGTGAAATCTACAACCGGATAGCCGATAAACACAACGCCAACAGCAGCGCCGCTGTGGTAGCGTGGGGCAATCAAGAAGACCAGCGCCAGCCCAAAGAGCGCCCCCAGTACAATGCCCACATCGAGAATAACTCGGACCTGCTTCGCTGCCGAAATGCGCAGCAGGGGGAAGAGAAGAACGCCAACCAATGTAAAAGGGGCAAGCTGTAATAAGAAAACGTCGGCCAGGGAGGCTGAGGCGGGCGAGGCGTTTTGGAACGAGAGAACCATGATGATATTCCCAGCCGCGTAACTCACTTGCCCAAGGGCGAGGAATATCCAGGCCCATTTCGTGCGCCCGCGCGGGGTGCGCGCGGCCAGCCAGAGGGTGCAACCCAGGCAAAAAAGGATGCTGAGGAGCCGGGTAAGTCCGCTGATAGTGCGCCGAACATCTGGCGATGTAAGCGCCAGCACGAGCGCCACCAAGGCTACCAGCACGAGAAAGAGGATGGGAAGCCTCCAGACCCGCCTCCCCTGTTCCGGTTGCCGGGTGTCTTCTGGCGCTATCCTCGCGGTTGGTGGTGAAGCATGGTTGAACGATACTGAGGACTGCATGGGATATACCCTCCTGGCACAACGGAGCAGCGGGAGAACCCACCTGTGATAACCAGCGATGAACAGCAACGATGGGCTTGGGCTACCCTCATCGCGTGCGCTGGTCAGCAGCTATTGTAGCGCCTATTATACCGCACAACCAGACAAGACACAGCCCCCTGAACTGCTTTAACATGCGGCCCACAGCGATCCAGGGGATGGCATGCTGTGGCGTCGTATCTAAGGATCGCTGCAATCTCGATGAGCGCAATCGGGGAGAGGCTGCTACCCAAAAGGCTAGGGGCTGCTCTGGCGTTTTGGGCGATGCGCTTTCCCGACAACATGCTATGTTTCTCTATGAGAGGAGCAGAAAAAGCGCCTGCTCTTCAGAAAAACCATGATAGGTACGTCCATCTAAGCACAGAGAATGAAGAGGCGCCATATGAGTAAGTTTCTGGAAGCGGAACTGGAGTATTTGAAGACGCAGCGTCTGGGCAGGCTTGCCACTGTGAATGCGCGTGGCGCCCCTCAGATCGCGCCGGTGGGGTTCCGCTATAATGAGGAGTTGGATACCATTGACATTGGCGGGCTGAATATCAGCGAGACTCAGAAGTTTCGCAATGTGGCGCGTAATGGCCTCGCCGCGTTTGTGGTTGATGATGTCTTGCCCCCCTGGCAGCCGCGTGGTATTGAGATTCGCGGGCATGCGGAGGCGCTGACCGAAGGTGGGCAAGCGATTTTACCCCACTTCAGCCCGGAATTGATCCGCCTGACTCCCAGGCGTATTATCTCCTGGGATGCGACGACGAAGCGTCGTTCGGCCCGCGACATCGCATAAGCGACAGGCGCGCAAGGAGAAAGAGGCAGGGCGGAGGGCGCTATGCCCTCCGCCCTGGCGATACCATGCTATTGTGGCGTGTGCGCGCCGATGAACGTCAATATCTGCTGCCAGGCGTCGGCTGATTCGCTGGCATAGTCGGCAGAGCGGCGATCAAAGAAGCTGTGCGGTGCGTTCGGGTAGATGATGATGGTGTGTTCGAAGCCTGTCGCGTCCAGTCGCTTGTCAAACTCCTCGACGTTGCTGACCGGGATGCCCTGGTCGGCTCCGCCAAAGAGGCCCAGCGCGGGGTAGGTGACTTCCCCGGCGCGGTCCAGAATGGTGCCTTTGCCGCCGAAGTCTCTGCTCATGCCAGCATAAAAGCCAATCACCCCGGCAAAGCCCAACGCTTTGTCCATGCCAGTGGTGAATGAGAGGGTACCGCCCATGCAGAAGCCAACGGTAAAGGTAGCCTTGCCCGCCTGGTTGTGCTGGCGCAGCACATCCTGCGCGGCTTTGACATCCTGGGTGAATGACTCGATCTTCATTTGCTGCACATGCGGCATAAACTCGAACGAGTCATCGCGGGAGGTCAGGCCAGCGGTGCGGCCAAAATAATCAATGGCAATGGCGGTGATGCCGACCTCGGCAAAGCGCAAAGCCAGTTCTTTATAGAACTGGTGCAGCCCGCGCACATCGGGATAGATGATGATCTGCGCGTGAGATGGTTTGGCGGGATGGCCTACATAGGCGGCAAAGCGATTGCCGTCGGCGGCGGTGAGGACGATCTCCTCACCATGCGCGGGGCCAGCTTCTCCCGGTGGCAGGGGTGGACGGGCGTTGTCGTCGTAACACATGGGTGTTCGCTCCTTACTGATTTTTCTGTTCTTAAAAGGCGGCGTTGCCTGGTGTACGCGGAAAGGGAATGACATCGCGGATGTTTTTCATGCCGGTGACAAACATCAGCATGCGCTCGAAGCCCAGCCCAAAGCCGGAATGCGGCGCGGCGCCGAACTTCCGTAATTCTAAATACCACCAGTAGTTCTCTTCATTGAGCTTCATCTCGCGGATGCGGCGCAGCAGCACATCGTAGCGTTCTTCACGCTGGCTGCCGCCGATAATCTCGCCGATGCGCGGAACCAGCACGTCCATAGCGCGCACAGTCTGGCCGTCGTCGTTCTCGCGCATATAAAAGGCTTTGATCTGTTTCGGGTAGTCGGTGACGACGATGGGCTTCTTGAAGGTTTGCTCGGTCAGATAGCGTTCGTGTTCGGTTTGCAGGTCCATGCCCCACTGCGCGGGATATTGGAAGCTTTCGCCCGACTGTTCCAGCAGCTTGACGGCTTCGGTATAGGAGATATGCTCGAAAGGCGTCTCCAGCACATGCGTCAGCGCGTCAAGCAGCCCTGGCTCGATGCGCTGATTGAAGAAGGCCAGGTCGTCAGGGCATTGCTCCATGATGGAGCGAATCTGGTATTTGATGAAGTCTTCGGCCAGCCGCCGATTATCGTCCAGATCATAGAAGGCCATCTCCGGCTCGATCATCCAGAACTCGGCGGCATGGCGCGGCGTGTTGGAGTCTTCGGCGCGGAAGGTGGGGGCGAAGGTGTAGACCTGGCTGAAGGCCAGGGCCATAATCTCGGCTTCAAGCTGGCCGCTGACGGTCAGGTAGGTGGGGCTGCCGAAGAAGTCTTGCGTATAGTCGGGCTTGCCGTCTGAGTCGCGCGGCAGGTTCAGCAGGTCGAGGGTGGTCACGCCAAACATCGCTCCCGCGCCCTCGGCGTCGGAGGCAGTGATGACCGGCGCTTGAATATAGAGGAAGCCGCGTTCCTGAAAGAAGCGGTGGATAGCAAAGGCCAGCGCATTGCGCACGCGAAAGACCGCGCCAAAGGTGTTGGTGCGAGGTCGCAGGTGAGCGATCTCGCGCAGAAACTCCAGCGAATGCCCCTTCTTTTGCAGCGGGAAGCTGGCGGGGTCCGCTGTGCCATAGATAAAAATCTCGCGGGCGCGCAGTTCCACCGGCTGACCCGCCGCTGGCGAAGCGACCAGATCGCCGGTGGCGCGGATGCAGCTTCCCGTCGTCAACGCCGCGTCGGTTTCTGGCGGCAGCGCGCCCTGCTCGATGACGATCTGGAGATTCTTGAAGCTGGAGCCGTCGTTGAGTTCGACAAACGAGACGGCTTTGGATTGGCGGCGCGTGCGCACCCAGCCGTTGACGATGATCTGCCGTCCGGCGGGCTGGCTCAGTGTTTCGCGTATAGAGAGACTATCTATCTGCATACTGCATTCATCCTTCAGAAGTATAATACGGCGCTGGGGTTACAGGAGATGGGCTGCTTTTTCAGAGAAGATCAGTCCAGACGTGTTCTATTATAACGCCGCGAATGGAAACGCTCAGAGTGGGTACTGTTCTACGCGGTCAGGGTAAATGATGATGAGATGGCCCCAGAATCGCTCGCTGTATTCGCTGATCACCTGCATGACGCGCTCGGTTTCCGCCTCACCGCGCATGCGTGCCAGGCGCACTAAGACCACTCCCAACGATGGCAGCTTTTCTTGTAAAGTGTGATAGCGAAAGTCTTTATCAAAGGTAAGTACCACCGCCTGTTGCTCTAAGGCGGTGCGTAAGATAGTGCGATCCGAGAATCTTCGGCCTACCTCGATTATAGAGATGATCTCATGTCCCGCCGCTTGTAGACGGTTAAGAAGGGGCTTGGGGACGTTGACATCAGCCGCAAACCTCATGAGGCCACACGCTGGTCTCGAGTTGCTTCATGGACTACCTCAGCGGCGTACTCAAGGGCGGCATATATCTCTTCACGGGTAAGGAAGGGATAATCGTCTAGCATCTCTTCGACAGAGTGACCTCCAGCCAACCGCTCAAGAATAAGTTCTACACTCATACGTGTTCCCTTGATAACAGGTTTTCCTGAGAGAATCTCTGGATCGCGCTCGATCAATGGATGTTCTACCATCTGCTGCTCCTTTCTTGTTTTCCCTTCTTAATCCTATCATATTTGAGTGAAAGGGGCGGGACGGCTCGCCAGCAGCCGCCCCTAATCCACGGCGCGGATGGCTGGATGCAGCAGACCGAACGGCACGAACTCTTGCAGCCCTGCTCAGGAAGATCAAGCAGCCCGGTTCAGGGAAATCAAGCTCTTAGCGCGCCTTGTGATGGCGGGGGCGCTTCTGCTGGTCCCTGGACTGGCGTCTATGTCTGGCGCTGGCGGCTCCGGCCAGCGTGCCGATGATGGCGGCGCCGATCAAGGCCAGCAGCGCCCAGAATGCCGGACCGTTGGTCTGGATCAGGCCAATGACGATCAGTGCCACGCAGGTAATCGCGCCGCCGACCAACAACATGCCGCCATAGAAGCCCAGGCTTTTCCAGGGGGAGCGTAGTCGCCCCTGGCCTGTTAGATAATAGTAGGGGTCGTGTGGCGTATAGGGCTGGCCGACCCACTGTGTCGGGTCGGCGGGGTCAGGATGTCGGCTGCGCTTGCTCATACCTATCAACCTTCCTTCGGCCATATCGCTCTGCTCGCGCCGCTGCTGAGCGCATGCCTCACCTCTCTATACGCGCCATACGCGGTTCTTGTTGTGGCTGGGGCGCTCATCTGGCTGCTATAGTTTTGGCAGGAGAGTCAGGAGTGATCTGGAAGAGGAATTAGAACGATGTTAGAGCAAACCGCGCCACGCTCGCCATCCTGGCGTGAAACGACTATCACAACCAATGGCATCCGACTGCACGCGGCGATAAAAGGCGAGCGCGGGCCATTGGTGGTCTTGCTGCATGGCTTCCCGGAGTGCTGGTATTCCTGGCGGCAGTATCTGCATCCGCTGGCCGAAGCGGGCTTTCGCGCCGCTGCGCCCGATATGCGCGGCTATAATCTGAGCGACAAGCCAGAGGGCGTGCTGAACTACCAACTTCCAATACTGACCTCTGATGTGATGGGGTTGATTCAAGCGTTGGGCGAGCAAAAGGCCATCATCGTTGGACACGATTGGGGCGGTGTCGTCGCGTGGCGTTTTGCGATGGAATATCCAGAGGCCGTTGAGAAGCTGGTGATCTGCAACGCGCCGCATCCGGCCAGAATGCAGGCGGAACTGCGCCACGTTCGCCAACTGCGCAAAAGCTGGTATGTCTTTTTCTTCCAACTTCCCTGGCTGCCGGAGGCGCTGCTAGGCCGCAATCTCGCGCTCTTTCTGGAGCGCGGCATGCGCGGCAGCGCGGTGCGCAAGAGCGCGATCAGCGATGATGATTTGCGCGTCTACGCCGAGGCGCTCAGCCAGCCGGGCGCGCTGCGTGCGGCAATCAACTATTATCGCGCGGTAGTTCGCTGGGGCATCTATCTGCCGAACCTGCCCATTACTGCGCCGACGCTGCTGATCTGGGGCGAAGAAGATATTGCGCTGGGCAAGCAACTGGTGGTGGGTACAGAGCGATATGTACGCAACCTGCGGGTTCATGCTATCCCGAACTGCGGGCATTGGGTGCAGCAGGAGGCTGCTGATGAGGTCAAGCAAGTGCTGCTGGATTTTCTGCGCCAGGATGGCGGCTGATCCCGCAGCCGCGTGCAGCGCGCCGCCCCTTGCGGCGAACCGCTGGCCGCCTGGAAGGCGGCGCTACAAGCAAAGTGCGCCTGTTATTTGTGGGCCGCGCGGCGCTGGCGCAGGTCGTCCCAATAGCGTTCCCAGTGACTGCTGACCTCTGCTTCGCTCTGGCCCAGGTCATACGCGGGCGAGATTAAGGGGAGGGCGCGCGCGACCTTCACCAGCACGATATGCTGGATCGGGCTGGCTGTGCCGCGCTGGCGATAAAAAGCCACCATCTCGTCAAATTGCGGCCCGTCGGCCAGGATGGTTGCTGTACCCTTGAAGCGGTAGCCCTTGCGCAGCGTGGTATCAACGACGTTGATTTCCAGCACCGGATTCTGCCGCAGGTTGGCGACGGTGTTGGGCGAGCAGATGTCGGCAAAGATCAGGTGGTCATCGTCCCAGACGGTGGTGGTACCCTTGGGCGAGAGGTTGGGCGTGCCATCGGGGCAGACGGTGGCGATATAGCCCAGCCGCTGCTCGTTGACCACCCGCTGCATGTCTTCGGTCAGGATGCCCATAGTGGCCTATCCTCTCGGTTTGCGCTAAAAGTAGCCTTGCAGGAGTCTATCAACCCATTCAGGCGTGCGCGCGTTGTCCACGCGATCAAAGATCGGGAAATAAGGCTTAAGGTCCAGCACAGGTGTGTCATTGATGGCATCCAGCCCTTTGACTTTGAGTATATTGCCTGTTACTTCCACGAATTGGACGGCAGTGATGCCGATGGGGTTCGGGTGCAGCTTGGGGCGCTGGGCAAAGATGCCCAGCGATGGCATGTCGTCGCGCCCACGCGGACGCCTGACAAGATCGCGGGCAAGGTCGAAGTGCGCCTGGTGCATATAAAAAATGACCATGACGTGCGAGAACTGTTCCAGCCCTTGCAGGCCCGGAGCAAACGCTTCATTTAGCACGATTTCGCTGACGACTTCGCCCCAGTTCTCAACGACCTCTTCGCTGATGGGTGATTTGACGATTCCGATAGGCTGAAGTTGAAATGGGCCTCCTTGTTGCATCTCTTCACGGGTAAGATGCAGCGCTTCTTCAATAATGCTCAGCCGTTCTGTAGCTGGGAGCCTCTTCAGTTCTTCTAAGATTTCTGCTGGTGTCATGTATCCTCCTGAGTATATGCAGTAGCTGCCGTGTCTCTACCATCCCTGCAAGGCTGATCGGCGGCCAGCATCGCGCCAGCGGCTGCGCTCGCCGTCTTGCGCGCCTGCCGGATGGATGCGGCGGCGCGCGGCTGCGCCCGCGTCCTGGTCCACCAGCGCGGCGGCCAGCGCGGCGACGGCTTGCGGGCTGAGCGCGCCTTCTGTCTCTGGCACATCTTGCGCGGCTTTTTCGCCCGATTCCCCCCAGGTTTCGGCGACCCAGCCGGTAGAAAGATCGCCTGCCAGGAAACGCGGATGCTCGATAGCAAACTGGTGAAATGGGATGGTCGTGCTGACGCCCGCGATGGTATATTCTTCCAGGGCGCGGCGCAGGCGGGCGATAGCCTCAAGGCGGTCTTCGCCCCAGGTAATCAGCTTGGCGAGCAGGGAATCATAGAAGAGCGGTACATCCATTCCGGCATAGGCTCCGCTGTCCACGCGCACGCCTGGGCCGCCCGGTTCCTGGTACGCGGCAATCGTGCCGCCGCGCGGCAGAAAGCGGTTGTAGGGGTTTTCAGCGGTGATGCGGCATTCGATGGCGTGGCCTCGGAAGCGCACCTGCTCCTGGGTGAAGGAGAGCGGCAGCCCGGCGGCGACGCGAAGCTGCTCTTTGACGAGATCAAGACCGGTGCGCCATTCGGTGACGGGATGCTCCACCTGGAGGCGCGTATTGACCTCCAGAAAATAGAACTGGCGATCAGGGCCGAGCAGGAACTCGCAGGTGCCTGCGTTCGTATAGCCAATCGCCCTGGCGACTTTGATGGCCGCTTCGGCAAAACTGGCCCGTAGTTCGTCGCCCAGCGCAACGGAGGGCGATTCCTCAATCAACTTCTGGCGGCGGCGCTGCACCGAGCATTCGCGCTCGCCTAGATGCACGACGCTGCCGTGTGTGTCGCCGATAATCTGTACCTCGATATGCCGGGCGGGCGTGATAGCCTTTTCCATGTAGACTTCGCTGTCGCCAAAGGCGCTGGCGGCCTCGCTGCGCGCCGCCCGCAGGGAGGCTTCGATCTCTTCGGGCCGCTGGACGACGCGCTGGCCCATGCCGCCGCCGCCCGCCGCTGCCTTGAGCATGACGGGATAGCCCAGCGTTTCGGCCAGCCGCGCCGCCTCTCTGGCGTCTTCCAGGCCAGCCGTCGCGCCGGGGACGATAGGCACGCCCACTTTCTGAGCCACGCGCCGGGCGGAGGTTTTTTCGCCTACGGCGCGCATGGCGTCTCCCGTTGGGCCAACGAAGATCAGCCCGGCCTCGGCGCAGGCGTCGGCAAAAGCGGCGTTTTCCGCCAGAAAACCGTACCCCGGATGGATGGCTTTCGCGCCCGATAGGCGCGCCACTTCCAGCAGTGTGGGGATGTTCAGATAGCTTTCGCGGGCGGGCGCTGGCCCGATATGATAGGCTGCGTCGGCCAGGCGCACATGGCGGGCGGCGCGGTCTGCGTCGGAATAGACGGCCACGCTCTTCAGCCCCAACTCGCGGCAGGCGCGAATGATGCGCACAGCGATTTCGCCCCGGTTCACAATCAAAACGCTCTCGAAAGGCCATTGGCCCGGCATAGACATTGCCTCTTCTTTCCCCATCTCTGTGTTACTAAGCGGAGTATATCATCTTAGGGGTGATCTTGCGGCGGTATTCTGGTGGGCTGCCGGGGGCCGTCGTAGATCATCGCCTTTTTTTGTGTCTCTTTCACCCCTCCCTTCCCGCAGCTTGTAACTGGCATACAGCTATGCCATAATAGCGCACACATCCAACGTTTTCTATCTATGCTGGCCGAGTTGTTAGAGCCTGGCTCGGCCTGAGCAGCTAGAATTGGGGTTAAGAGACGACACGGGGAGGACTCCGATGGAGTACCTGAACTTTGACCTCGAAGTTGGGCCAGGCCATGCAGGCAGCTATCCGATAGCGGTTCGCTCGCCCGCAGGCGAGGCGCAGATCACCATGCGCTTTCCCTTTGATGGGCCAGCACTGGAAAGCCGCCTCAAGGATTTGCGCATTGCCCTCTTGCGTTCTGGTGGCGTGCCGCGTCGCTCCCTCTCGCCAGAAATGAGCGCGGTGCAGGACTTCGGCCAGCGCCTGTTTGACGCGCTCATCACCGAGGAGGTACGCAGCCGCTATGATGTGAGCCGCCAGCACGCAGAACACCAACAGTTTGCCAGGAAGCAGGAGACTGGCCTGCGCCTGCGGCTGCACCTTCAGTCGCCAGAGCTGGCGGTGGTGCCCTGGGAGTACCTCTACGATGCCCGCCAGGGAGAGTATGTCTGCCTCTCGCGCCACACTCCACTGGTGCGCTATCTGAATCTGCCCCAGGTGCTCCAGCCTCTCAAGGTCGAGCCGCCTCTGCGTATTCTGGGGATGATTGCCAGCCCCAGCGATCTGGAGCCGCTGAATATCCAGCATGAAAAAGACCGGATGCGCGAAGCGTTGAAAGACTTGGAGGCTGTGAAGCTGGTCGAGTTAAAATGGCTGCGCGGACAGACCTGGCAAGACCTACAGAAAGCGATGTGGGGTGGCCCCTGGCATATCTTTCATTTCATTGGGCATGGTGGGTTTAATCCCGATACCAATGAGGGTGTGCTGGCGCTGGCAGATGAACACGGCAAGACGCATCTGCTCAACGCGACGGAATTGGGCCGCCTGCTGGCCGATCATACGAGCCTGCGGCTGGCGCTGCTGAATGCTTGCGAAGGCGCGAAGGGCAGTGAACTCGACCTGTTTTCCAGCACGGCGGCGACACTGGCGCGGCGCGGCGTTCCGGCTGTGCTGGCGATGCAATATGACATCACCGACCACGCTGCGATTCAATGTGGGCGCACCTTCTACAGCGCCCTGGCCGCCGCGATGCCAGTAGACGGAGCGGTTGCCGAAGCGCGCAAGGCGATCAGCATGCAGGTGACGAACAGCCTGGAATGGGGCACGCCTGTCCTCTATCTGCGGACGCAGAGCAGCACACTCTTTGATTTGCCGCCACAGCGAGCAGACCCACCCACATTGACCATTGGTTCACCCATCATTCACCCGCCGCTGCCTCCTGCCTATCTCCCGATGCTGCTCGTCCTCTCGATTGCCCAGAGTGCGCCACCGCTGCGGGCGCAGGTGCGGGCCGAGGGCACGACCATCGGGCGCGAGGAGGGCAATGATCTGGTCGTTCCAGACGATACCGTCTCCAAGCGTCACCTGCGGCTTGCCTGGCACGAGAGTGCCTGGCAGGTGATACGCCTGCCTCAAACGGGGCCGCTCTATGTGAATGGACGCCAGCAGGACCAGACAAACTTACATCCCGGTGATCAACTGGTCATTGGGGGGATGGTCTTGCGTTTCGAGCGCGCTGATGCGCAGTGGCGCGTTACCAACCTGGGGTCTGAGCAAGCCCCGCTGCTGCTAACGCCTGAACCTGTGCCGCACCTGACAGTGGACTGGCCGGGCGGGCGCTTTGTAGCCCCGCTGCGCGAAGGGAGTATCACGGTAGGCCGCATGCCGGACAGGGGCCTGGTCGTTCCTGTCTTACCAGTCTCCAAGGAGCATGCTCTGCTCTATCGCGCCAGCGATGGCAGCTATATTATCCAGGATATGGGTTCGACGAATGGCCTCACCCTCCAGGGAACGCGCATCCAGCAGCATCGCCTCCAGCATGGAGATCGCCTCGTCATTGGCTCACAGGATCAAGGCCAGTTTGTCATCCTGGCTTACGCGACTCCTCGTCGGTAAAAGAGCGCAAGTGCTTGCGAAAAAGGTGGGGAAGACGCGTTCTTTCATCAGAACGATATGCGCAGGCAGGAAGATGCTCCGCCCGATCTGCTTGCGAGAAAGAGAGACGGGATCATGATGCTTTCCAATCCTGAAGATCTCGTTGGCCGTATCATTGGTGGCTACCGGCTGGACGGCAAGCTTGGCGCTGGCGCGACAGGCGTGGTTTTTTCTGGGCGGTCTGTTGCCGCGCCGCAGGAGCGGGTGGCGATCAAGCTGCTCGTTGTCCCGTTCAATGCCTCGGCGGCAGACCGCGCGCAATTTGAGAAACGCTTTCGCCGAGAGGCCGAGACGTTGCAACGCCTGCGCCATCCGCGCATCCTTTCGCTGCTGGCCTTTGGCGAAGAGGCTGGATTTTTTTATATGGTCCTGCCTTATCTGGCGGGTGGGACGTTGGCGACCAGACTAACCGCTCAGCGCGGGCCGCTCCCCTTGAATGAGGTCGCTCGGTATCTGAGCGAGGTGTCCTCCGCGCTGGACTACGCGCACGGGCTGGGGGTAGTGCATCGGGACATCAAGCCGGGCAATATTCTGCTTGACGCGCAAGGCCAGCCCTATCTGGCTGATTTCAGCATCGCGCGCCTGCTGGGCCAATCGCGCACCAACCTGACACAGCCCGGCCAGGTGCTGGGGACGCTAGAGTATCTGTCGCCAGAGCAGGCCGGTGGGGAAGAGGCGACCTCGGCGAGTGACATCTATAGCCTGGGAGTGGTGGTCTATGAACTGGTAACGGGGCGCGTTCCCTTTCAGAGGAAGTCCTTTGACGAATTGTTCAAGAAGCATGCCCAGGAACCGCCCCCGCCGCCGCGAACCATCCGGCCAGAGCTGCCGGAAGCCGCCGAGGCTGTGATAGTCATGGCGCTGGCAAAGCGCCCCGAAGATCGTTTCGCCAGCGCGGGAGCCTTCGCCCAGGCGTTCGCACTGGGGCTGCAAGGGCAATGGCCGCCTGGAGTCCAGCGGCCCACAGCCCCTGAGACTCTGCCATTTACCCCGCCGCGCACGATCAATGTACCGCCTCGGCCTGTTCAGGCTCCAACGCTGCCAGGCGCATTGTCCGCGTCGGGCACGCACCCTCAGCAGGGAGGAGGGCAGCGTCGGCGTATGGCCCTCCTGTTATCGGCCATGCTGGCAGTGCTGCTCGTCGTGGGCGCAGGAGTTGGGGTCTATGTTATTGTGCAATCTCAGCCAGGGACACAGATCACATCAACCCCTGGACCGACACCATCTTCCACTTCGACTACCATCGGCCCAACAGCCACGCCCACGCCCAACGCCACTGCTACCGCCGTCGCCACCCTCCTTGGCAGATACGATACGATTACCAGGGAAACTCCTTCATTCTTTGATCCGTTGAACAATCCTGCTACGAGTGCCTGGGGGCAAGGTACCTCTGCTCAGGCAAGATGTAAGATTGAAAACGGGGGTTTTCATTTCACCACGACAGGACCAGGCATTCTCTGGAATTGTTTCGATCACTCAGGATCGAAGTTTGCTAATTTTGTGTATCGCGTGCGACTCGTGATTTCCCGAAGTGGCGGCGGCATCAGCTTTCGGGCTAATTCACAAGTGGAGTACAGGTTCCATATTACTCAGGATGGTGAGTATTGCGTTAACATTGGCAAAACGAACACCTGCGTGATGAATAGTCAATACGTCAATACCGGCGTCAACCGCGTCAACACCATAGCAGTGTTAGCTGATGGAATGGAGCTGTCTTTTTTCATCAACGATCAATACATAACAACTGTCCTGGACGATGCCTCAAGTAATGGCATCATTGGCGTGACTGCTGACGCCAGCTCTAGCCAGCAAGCCGATGTTGTCTTTAATGATGCAGCGGTATGGACACTCTAAATATGCGTGGTCGTTCCACGAGCGCGAGGCCGATACAACTCGGTCGCGCGCGGCGTCTCAAAACGAACCATGTTTGGAAGTCCTGAACAACTGGTTGGGCGGGAAATTGGCGGCTATCACCTGGAGCGCATGCTGGGTCTGCTGGTGGGTGCAGCCGCGCCCTAGGACATGCCACCGCCAGCGTCGACTCCCACAGTTCCCGCTGGCTGATGCCTGATGGTGGGCATTTCAGGCGCATCGCCCCTCTCTGCACTCAACTGGAGTGCTGGCAAGCGAGGGGCAGGCGCTGACCCTGCTCCAGCAGGGTCAGCGCGATTGAACCGCCAGGAAGCCTCTCCTGGGGCGTCTTTCCCTGCCCCTTTTTTGCGCTGGAGTGTTCGCCACACCCTGCCCCGCCGGGCGCCGCCAGGGACGGCGGCGGTACAGGCGGCTGTCCACCCCGCCCACGCCGCCAGGGACGGCGGCGGTACAGGCGCCTGGCGCTCTCGCTGCATCCCCTTCTTCACGAGGTTGGACCTACGGGGAGTCCAAAGCCCCAATCCAGCAACGCCCTGGCGTCTACGTAGCGTTGATTGTCATCGGTATCATGCAGCAAGGCGCCGATGAGGTGGTGCTGCCCGTTGGTTGCCGCGAAGACCAGGCAGTATCCCGCCTCTTCGGTGTAGCCTGTTTTCACGCCTGTGGCGCCTGGATACGTGCTAAGCAGGCTATTGATGCCATCCCAGATGTAGGCGTGATGGAAATTGGTGGGGAACAGCACATAATGCTGGAGTTGCACCAGTTGGGCAAAGAACGGATTTGCCATCGCGTGCCGCGCCAGGCGCGCCAGATCACCCGCGCTGCTGTATTGATTGGGATCAGGTTTGCCTTGCGCGGTGAGATAGGTGAGGCCGTCTGGATTGACATAGTGCGTTTGAGTCAGGCCAAGCTGCTTCGCATAGCTGTTCATCTTCTGGACAAAGTTGCTGGCGTTTCCGCCAACGGCGTCAGCAATGGCGATGGCGGCGTCATCCCCTGATGGCAGCATCAGCCCATAGAGCAAATCTCTCAGGCTCATCTGATCGCCGACCACCAGACCTGCCGAACTTCCTTTGTACTTATTGACTTCGTTCACTGCATCTTGCTTGATGGTGACGGTCTGGTCGAGCTTGGCGGTTTCAATAGCGAGGATGGCTGTCATGATCTTCGCGGTACTCGCCATAGGAAGCCGCTGCGAGCCGCGCACATCGAGCAGCACCTTGCCGGTATCCGCGTCAATCAGATACGCTGCTCTGGCCTGCACGATAGGCGCTGCGCCTACTGCTTGAAGGCCGAGTGTGGACGATCTGGGCGTGGGTGTCGCCGGGGGGGCAAACGACTTGAAAAAATGGTCTCCTATGGGAGTAAAGGCCAAGATGGGGATCACCAGCACTGCTTCAGCGACCAGGGTAAAGGCCACGCTAAGCAGGAAAATGCGCCTCATCAGCCGTTTGCCTTCTTGCTTCTGTTTCAGATTTTTTCTCATACTTTTCTTCCTTATATTCCTCGATAGCGTATCAAAGGCGCAGAAAACGCTGAGAGCGGGGAGCGCAGTTTCTCCGCCGCTGGCCTACATGTTTGTGAGGAGTGTTCTGAGGGGTGTTCCCCGAACAGAGCCATGTCTTGCAAGAGCAGAATGCTCTAGCAAATTTTGTGCCTACAAATCCTGCTCGTTTTGGCATCGGCAAAGCAGGGCCAGCGCGCATAACTGCCTGCGGCTTGACAATACCTGGACAGTCGTGTACGCTTAGGCTGCATCAAGACTTTCCAGGCCAGGTGATATGCGCGATGCAATCAATGGGAGCCTTATCAGGGCGGCAGTTGGCAGACTATGAGTTGGGTGCGCTGCGGGGTGAAGATGAATTTGGGCTGATGTATGAGGCACGCCATCTCAACCTGGGGCGCTCTTTTGCATTGCGGGTGCTTTCCGACCAGTTCACCTTTGCGCAGGGCTTCGAGGAGAACTTCTGGCGTGTGACCCAGGTGCTATCGGCGCTGGAGCATGCCAACCTGCTCACTCTGGATGACTTTGGCATGGATGGCCCCTATGCCTATCTGGTGACGCCCTTAGTGGAGGGTCTGACGCTGGATGCCTGGCTGCGTCAACGACCAGGGCAGGCGGTTAATCCAGCGCAGGTGCTGCGTTTATTCGGGCAGATGCTTGCAGGGCTGGGCCACGCGCATCAGGTCGGTGTGACCCATCTGGGCCTCACTCCTAGGCATCTGTTGATTCAGCCAAACGGCCATCTGCTCATTGCTAATTTTGGCTTGCCCCACCTCGCCGAGCAGCTTTTGATCGCCTGGAACGGGAGCCGCTCTTTTGGCGATCCGCTGTATCTGGCGCCGGAGCAAATGCCGGGGCGCACGCCGGATGGCGTGGCTGCTGATTTGTACGCGCTGGGCGTCGTTCTCTATCGGCTGCTGACAGGCGCGCTGCCCTTCGAGGGTGCGCCGCAGGCGATCCTGAGTGCAAAGCTGGCGGGGCCGCCTTCGCTGCTGGCGAAGCGCCCTGAACTGCCCGCGCCCCTGGAAACGCTTGTGCAGCGGGCGCTCGCGCCTTCCCCCGCTGATCGCTGGCCCAACGCGGCGGCGCTGAGCGGAGCGTTTTACCAGGCGCTGGGGCAGGCCAACCCGCTTCCGTCGTCCTCGCCGCCCGCTGGCGCGCCAGGGGCGCTGCTGGGGTCTGGTGGGGATGTGTCCCCCGGAAGCGCCTCCGGTTTCTTCAGCGGCGGAGCCTCGGAACGCCGCGAACCTGTGCCGCCTGCCCAGCCTCCCGCCGGGCCGCCAGCCCTCAAAGGGGAACCCTCGGTTGTGGTTGCCTTTAGCAGCGCGGGCAAGGGCAGGGTGGGCCTGCCGCCTCCCCCGCCGGGATGGCGTCCTGAAGGGGCCTGGCCGCAAAGCGAGCCGCTGCGTGCGCCGGGCTTTCTGCGCCGTCTGGGCATTGCCGCGTTCAAGGTGCTGGCGCTGCTGGTGCTGCTGGCCTTGTTAGGCTTTGCCATCTTCTACGGCTATCAGCGTTTGGTCCAGCTGCAACATCAAATAGCAACCCCCACGCCAACGGCGCCATCACCCACGCCGAAGCATCAGCATCGGCAAAGCTTTTCCGCCGAAACCGCTCTCCTTTAGGAGAGGGAGTCTTGCCAGCAGGCTCTCCCAAATCTGAGGTGTTGGCAAGCGAGGCGTGTTACTGGGAGCGCCGCCTCCCTTCGGAGAGGGCCGCTTGCCTCGGCTGGACCTCGGCAGTCTCGCTCCCGTTGGTCGCTCGCGCGTCCCTTCTTGGCGGCCAGCGTTGGCCTGCTGGTCCGCTGGCCTGGAGGGCGCACGCGCGCCCTGGCGCAGCGGTGGCCGCCTGGAAGGCGGCGCTACCAGTGACCCCCGATAATTGGTGGAGTCTTGCCAGCAGGAAGCCTTGACAGCCTCTTGCTCCAGAAGGTATAATACGTGCGCTATGACGCGCAAGCAATGAGTGTGTCAGCAGCCGGAACGCAGGCTTTCCAGAGCAGCAGGAACGGCGCGGCCCAGGCCGGCGTAGCTCAATGGCAGAGCAACGGTTTTGTAAACCGTAGGTTGTCGGTTCGAGTCCGACCGCCGGCTCCGCTGGAACACGAACAGGGGCAGTTACCGAAGTGGCCAAACGGGTCTGACTGTAAATCAGATGGCTCCGCCTTCGGAGGTTCGAATCCTCCACTGCCCACCAGGTCTTCTCTTTTCTCGGCGTTTTCCCTGTGGGGGAGACTCGCTACCGAACCCGCGCCGGAGCCGTTGGGCTGTGCAACGCCAGAGCGGCAGGTTCGGTGGCAAAAGGAAGAGGCGGGCGTCATCTCGATGCACAAAGGCGCGAGCCTTCGCGCAGGTGTGATGGCGTACAGGTAGGTTTCGTAGGCCCGTGTGGCGCAGTGGCAGCGCACAGTCTTGGTAAGACTGGGGTCATGGGTTCAAATCCCATCACGGGCTCCGCAACAGATGGTCCCTCTCGGCTCCTTTTTCCCCCACGATACCGTTCTGCCCAGGGGAGAGTGTGGCCTGTTCGCACCTGGTAGGTCATATTCAGATAGGTTGTGGTGTATCCAGCTTTTGTACTGGATACACGCTGCATCCAGCCTTCAGGCTGGATGAGGGTTGAAACAAACAAACAAACAAGGAGGCATTTTCTCTGTCATGGGGAAGCAGAAGTTTGTGCGGAGCAAGCCGCATGTGAACGTGGGGACGATTGGGCACATTGATCATGGCAAGACGACGCTCACCGCCGCCATCACCAAAGTGCTGGCGCAGGCGAAGCTGGCGAAGTACACCGCCTT